>NZ_BCMR01000032.1:0-1152 GCF_001653015.1 Rickettsia sp. Tenjiku01 | reverse complement strand
ATCGAGTAGGTTTTTCAATCTATGCAACAAAGTCGCTTTTAGTTAGGAATGACATAGTGTTGCTTTCGGATTTATATGGACAACATCTATATTTATAAATAAAATTATAAAGTACAGGCTTCTAATTGTAAATAATGAAAATCTTTTTATTTATTATATTTATTTTTTCTATTATAATATATTCGCATTATTAAAGCTGCTGTTTCCTCTATTGATCTAGTCGACACATCAATTACCGGCCAACTTCTTTGATCACAAATTTTTCTGACTTCTAGGCACTCTTTTTGTACTATATTAAAATCCGTATAGCTTTTATTTTCGTTAATTTGTAATAGATTTAATCTAGCTTCTCTTATCTCAATTAACCTATTTGGATTAATAATGAGTCCTACTACCAATTGATCTATATCTTTTTCTATAAAATCAGGAAAGGGGCAATTATAAACATAAGGAATATTGGCAGCTTTTAAACCGTTATACGCTAGAAATACGGAAGTCGGTGTCTTAGAAGTTCTAGAAGGACCTATTAATATTATATCAGCCTCTGATAATTCATTAAGCATTTGTCCGTCATCATGTCTTATAGCATAATCTATGGCATTAAGTGTATCAAAATAAGTTTTATCAAATTTATAATTGTAATTCTGTTCTTTTTCTATTTCAATACCTGAAAAAACAGACATTTCTTTAATAATTTTACCTATTACAGAAATACATGGAATTTTTAATTCATAGCAAAATTTCGTTAAAGTTTTTCGGAGTTCTTGATCGGCAATCGTGTATAATACTATCCCATGTTTATATTCTATTTTACTTAATACTTCATTTAGCAATTCCAAATTTCTAATCATTGGCCAATGATATAATTTTGGTTTTACGGAAGTAAATTGTGCAAGGGCAGAATTTGCTGCATATTTTGCAGTTTGCACGGAAGAGTCTGAAACTAAGTGAATAATTAGCTTTGTCATACTTTACACATGTAATTGTGGATAAATTTTTTAATAACTTATTATTTTTCCTATTAAAACCTATTAAAAATTTCCTCAAATCCTTATTAAATCAAGTAAATCTAGTGTATTTTCTTTTAAATAAATAGTTTGTGGATAAAATTGTGAATAAATATTATTTTTCTTTGAAAAAATAGTCTTTTCT
>NZ_BCMR01000031.1:0-1245 GCF_001653015.1 Rickettsia sp. Tenjiku01 | reverse complement strand
GTCGCTCGCAATGACGGATTTAAAACAAGGCTGCCCGTTAAAACAAAAAATTTCTGAAATGAACTATGTTAAGGCACAAGGTTTTAACCTAGGTGCTCTTGCTATTATCGTTATTGATAATCCGATGGTTGCAGCAACAGGTCATAGAATTTGTAATGATTGCTCAAAAGCTTGTATTTACCAAAAGCAAGATCCGGTAAATATCCCATTAATAGAATCAAATATTTTAGAAGAAACACTTAAATTACCTTACGGCTTAGAGATATATTTACTGCTTACTCGTTGGAATCCGCTTAATATTTATGCACCGCTTCCGAAAGAACCTACTAATTATACTATTTTAGTTACCGGTCTTGGTCCTGCAGGTTTTAGTCTTAGCTATTATTTATTACGGTCAGGTCATAATGTTGTGGCTATTGACGGTTTAAGAATTACTCTACTGCCTTTTGACGTTCATAAGCCTATAAAATTTTGGCATGAATATAAAAATTTGTTATCGGAAAGAATGCCAAGAGGATTTGGAGGGGTAGCGGAATATGGGATTACCGTTCGGTGGGATAAAAACAATCTCGATATATTGCGGCTAATATTAGAGAGAAATAATAATTTCAAATATTATGACGGAGTAGCTTTAGATTTTAATATAACGAAAGAACAAGCTTTCGATTTGGGTTTTGACTATATAGCTTTTTGCATTGGAGCAGGTCAGCCGAAAGTTTTGGATATAGAAAATTTTGAAGCTAAGGGCGTAAAAACGGCTTCTGATTTCTTAATGACTTTGCAAAACGGAGGGGCATTTTTGAAAAATTCTAGTACTAATATGGTAATTAGGATGCCGATTGCGGTAATAGGCGGCGGTCTTACTTCCTTAGACGCAGCAACGGAAAGTTTATATTACTATAAAAAACAAGTAGAGGAATTTGCCGAAGATTATATAGAAAAAGATTTAACGAAGGAAGATAAAGAAATAGCTGAAGAATTTATTGCTCATGCAAAATTGTTTAAAGAAGCTAAGAATAATGAAGAATTAAGAAAGGTTTTTAATAAGCTTGGGGGGGTTACTGTCTACTATCATGGAAGATTGCAAGATTCGCCGGCATATAAATTAAATCACGAGGAGCTAATATATGCATTAGCACTCGGTGTTGATTTTAAGGAAAATATGCATCCTTTAAGGATTAATGTTGATAAATACGGTCATGTGGAATCTGTGGAGTTTGAGAATCGAAACCGTCATTGCGAGCA
>NZ_BCMR01000030.1:0-2032 GCF_001653015.1 Rickettsia sp. Tenjiku01 | reverse complement strand
TAAAATCGGCAATAATGTAGTATTTGCTAATTATGTAAGCCTAGCAGGTCATATTGGGGTAGGTGATTATGCAATAATCGGCGGACTGTCTGCCGTACATCAATATGCTAGAATCGGTGAATATTCGATGATCGGCGGGCTATCGCCGGTCGGAGCAGATGTAATACCATTTGGGCTTGTAAGTAGCAAACGTGCGGTGCTTGAGGGCTTAAATCTAATCGGTATGAATAGAAAAGGGTTTGATAAAGTAAAGTCTTTAAGTGCTTTAAAAGCTATCGAAGAAATCTTCTCAGGTGAAGGTAATTTTGCTGAGCGTATAAAACAAGTTGCTGAGAAATATAACAATAATTCTATAGTAATACAAATTATCGATTTTCTTAATCAAGATAGTAGTAGAGCATTTTGTCGTTTTGAGAAGTAAATTTATTTAACTAGTGATATGTAACACTTTGTATTACAATTAAATATTATAAGGAGGATAAAAATGACAAAAAGTATTACGACTAGTATACGCTTAGAAATAAATTTAAGTAAAAAACTTGAAAAAGTAACTTATGATTTACACCGTGAAAAAAGCTGGATAATTAGTGAAGCAATACGTATATATCTTAAACAACTAGAAAATTCAGACCTATCCAAAGAAGCTAAACGTCAATACTTATTAGCTAGTAAAGAAAACAATCCTGATGCCAACTTATGGTTAAAACACAATGAAGAAAGTTGGTTAGATGAATGGAAATAATAGAAATTAAAAAAAGATATATTGTTGTTGTTCAATCTAATTTATATACATCCCAGTATAACAGTTTGCCTTCTAACAACGGATTTAATAGATGCCCTACAACTTTTCACCTGTTATTGACTCCTACACAGAGCTAAATGGTCTTAATTTAGAATCTCATATTATGGTTGATGAAATTAGTGCTATAAGAAGTGATAAAATTCAAAAAAATTGGTGAATTATCACCTGAACAACTAGAAGAGTTAATTGAAGCTATTATATTAAATAATGGATGAATTAGCCACTAATTTTCTCATTTTTTCTTGCAAGGAGTTTTGGCGTAAACGAGTTTTCAAGCTCTTAAAATCAACTATTTCTGCATTTTGATTTTGCTGGCTACATGCAAAAATATATTTCTGCTCTCCTTTAACTTTTTGAATACATTGTCCGCAAATTCCTTTCATCATACATTGCATCGATGAATTAACGTTAACTATTATTTTTGTATTTTCACTGAATATTTCATTTTTTAGACTTTGCAATTCTTCTATTATTTCAGGAGAAGCATTAATTATTACTATATCCACTGAAACTAATTTACGGATTTTTATATCAGGATAGGTAACAAATATAACTTCATTATTATTTTCTTTTAGAACTTTTAATAAGCCTATATTACCGACTTCGAAATCAACAATAACTATTTTTTTATTTTGAGGTATTTCCAGCGGCGAACCTGTCGGTCCCATTAAAACTACTTTCTCATTTTCGGATAATGTTTTACATAAGCTAGTAGATTTACCGACTTCAAAAACTATAAAGCTAATTAAGCCTTTTTCTACATCAATATCGATAGGGCTTAAGGCTACAGGCTCTATTAACTTAGCAGCATCTTCAGAATAATTTTGTAAGCGAAAAAACTGTCCGAACTTAAAATTTTTAGCAGCAAGCGGCGAATGAATTATCAACTCAAAAGTTTTATCATCTAAAATATTTATTTTATTAACCCTAGAAGTCAGCAAATAATCAAGCTGCGTACAAAAATCTTTATAACTACCTTTAAAGCTAGGATTATTATTTATAAGCTTTTTGTTAATAGCGTCGTACCCTTCTTTGGTACTAGCAAGAGCCTTCACTACACTACCCGAATATTTAGGATTACAATCACCGAAATAACTATATTTATCCTCATCGAATTGAGTGTTATTTTCTATACCGATTGCCATAATCACGGTTTTGGTTTTGATGTCATTGCGAGGAAATGCGTAGCATTGACGCGGCAATCTTGTTAAGCCAAACTCCTGAGATTGC
>NZ_BCMR01000029.1:0-24266 GCF_001653015.1 Rickettsia sp. Tenjiku01 | reverse complement strand
TACTTGAGCATAGTACTATAGAGGTAGGTTTTAATATTTATACGGCAGAAGAGACGCATAATTTAGACGTTATCGAATTAGTAAAAAAATATTATTATTCTAATATAAATACTATTACGTCTGAAGAAAATACTATAGATACAACACTTACTGTAGTAGAAGAAGTACCGGTATTAGGAGAGGGGACAGAGGGAGTATAAGTAATAAAATTCAATATTATTCCCGTGGAAGGCTTGCTTGCATGGTTTGAAAAACCTACTCGATGTCATTCCCGCGAAAGCGGGAATGATATAAAACGAGCTATGCCACAACGCAGCGACTGCAAGGAGCGTGGCAATCTATTTATAAAAAATAGTAAAAAATCTGTAAATCAGAATTTTGTACTGGATTGCTTCGTCAAAATTTTCAATTTTTCCTCGCAATGACGGCAAAACCAAGCCACGCGAGTAATGCCAAGTCATTTCAATAGACCTCTTCGGAAACTCTACTGCTAGAGGTAATTTGTACGTTGATCCGGTACTCGAATCCTCACGTACTCTTTTATATGCTGCGGTTCTGCGTTCCGTGTCTCCTTCAAATTCCTCTCTATAAGCGAGTTTCCGAAGAGGTCTAATAAAATCTAAATATTTCTTAGAATTACTTTACTTAATTCATAATTCAAGTGTGAGAAGTTTATCTCTTCAAATCCTTTTCTTGGAATAATAATCATTGCAAATTTTATAGCCTTAAAGCTAGAATCACTAACAATAATTCTAATTAGATGTCGTATACGCCTTTTAATTTTGTTGCGAACTACAGCTTTTTTATTTAGCTTTCTGCTAACTTTGATTCCTAACAAGGTGTTATATTTTGATTCAAGGAAGATTTTTGGAAGTTTTGTGGTGATTACCAAAATAAAATATTTCTCATGGAGCTTCTTTCCAAGCTTATTTATAAGCTCAAATTCTTTTTGATTTTTTAAAGAGGTAATAGACAATTTGATAAATCAGATTATTTTAAGCAGATAATTTATGTCTACCTTTAGCACGACGTTTTCTTAAGATTGCTCTTCCGGTTGGAGTAGCCATTCTAGATCGAAAACCATGTCTTCTTTTTCTAACTAAATTACTAGGTTGAAATGTACGTTTCATAATGTTTATACCGAACGAAAATAAAAATTAATTATTATAAATATGTCATCCCGTGGTTTGACCACGAGATGACATTAAATACTTAAATATGTGCTTTTGCTTTTTCTACGATACTTACGAATCCGTCACTGTTATTGACGGCAAGTTCTGCAAGTACTTTACGATCTATATCGATTTCTATTTTTTTAAGAGCTCCCATAAATTGAGAGTAAACAAGCCCATGTTCTCTTACTGCTGCATTTATTCTTTGAATCCATAAACCTCTAAAATCACGTTTACGGTTTCTACGATCTCTATAAGCATATTGGAGGGCTTTTTCTACTTTCTCAATAGCTACTCTAAAACAGCTATTTGCTCTACCTCTATAGCGTTTGGCTAATTTAAGGATTTTTTTATGTCGATTTTTGGAAATTTTTCCTGATTTTGCACGTGTCATTGCTTTAGCTCCTAGTTAATTAATGTATACCGTACGGTAAAAAATATTTTTTAATATTATATCCGTCTTGAGGACAAAGTATTGTAGTTCCTCTAAGGTTACGAATTTGAGCTTTAGTACGACGACGCATAAAATGTTTTTTACCTGCTTGAGATGCAATAACATTGCCGCTAGCAGTAAGTTTAAAACGTTTTTTTACGGCAGATTTTGTTTTTAATTTAGGCATATTGTTCCTTATAATTGGTATTTCTAGGTTTAAACGGTAAAACATTAGGCATACCAAAGCCATATTACCGATGAAATCTAGATAATAGTTTTTTTATTAGTTATTGCAAGATTTTTTTATAAAAATGTACTATAATATTTTTAATCAATCGATAATAATTTAAAAATGTTTGGACAAAATCCTAAAAGAAGCATATTAAACGGTGACGGTACTCAGTTAGAGGTACAGTCTATTTTTAAGACTATACAAGGGGAGGGCATTTTTGTAGGTTGTCCTGCGATCTTTATTAGGCTTGGAGGATGTAATCTTGCTTGTAATTTTTGTGATACGGAGTTTGAAGATTTTGATTTAGTAGATATAGATAAGATTTTGAATAAAGTAGAAAGCCTGGCATTAAATTCTAAAAATGAAAAATCGATTAATTTAGTAGTAATAACCGGCGGTGAGCCGATGCGTCAACCTATAGAGTTATTATGTCAGAAGTTATTAGACCGAGATGTTAAAGTTCAAATAGAGACTAACGGTACGTTATATCGTTCTTTGCCGAAAGAAGTGTCTATAATTTGTTCGCCGAAGGTAGGTAAAACCGGTTATAGTAAAATAAGAGAAGATTTATTGCCTAAAATTAGTGCAGTGAAATTTATCGTTGCTAAAAATATTTTAGAATATAGTCTCATACCGGAAGTAGGGCAAACCTCTTATAATATACCGGTTTTTATTCAACCTATGGATCAAAACAACCAAAGACTTAATGGCGAAAATAATGAGTTAGCAGTAAAATTAGCATTAGAAAGCGGTGCTAGATTATCTCTGCAAACTCATAAATTTTTAAATATCCCATAGATTTAGGTCGCCGTATGACCCCTTTTCATCACCTAATAATATTACTATTCCAATGTTACCATTGTCAGAATTAGAAGGGTAAAGCTCTTTAAAAATTTTAATTATAACGATATAATTTCCCTAATTGTCTTTGTTGTTCTACAGAAGGGAAAGGTAAGATAATTTTGTCAGCATCTATGTTGCTTTTTGATGTTGATGTTATCATAGATTCAATTGAACTTTCGGTACAGAATTGTTGGCGTTGTACTACATTTAATTACCTGCTTTTCATTGTCTAAATTAGAAACCTTCGCATTTTCTACTTGTTCTCTAACATTTGTTTGGTAGCACATATGTAATATACTAAACTAAATCTAAGTGAATTTTGCATTCCGGTTCTTTATTTTTAACAAGAATATTGATGCATAAGAATCGTCATCTTCACTATCTTCACTCTTGCTGTTACGCCCAATATAGTCAGAGTCAGAAGAGTACATAATAGATTCAAGGAGAAAATCCTTATTATATCCTTGGCAGCAATTTCTTCTCCACAGTTTGAGGGATTTGCAATACGCTTAGGTTGTATCTGTTTCATAATTTCCTTGCAAAATAATTTCGGTTAGAACTAAATTTCTTTTCAATATCCAATAAATTAAAGAATTTTAACTAAGGAATATATTACTCCTATATTCTAGTCAAAAATTAATTTACTTGAATTTTTAATTGTACTTAAGTATGATAATGAAGATTTATTATAAGTTAATATGGAGTAATAATGAGTGAAATATTAGAACTTGAAGCGGAATCCCGCACAGAATTCGGTACGGGAGCAGCAAGAGCATTAAGAAGAGCAGGGCGTGTTCCGGCTATTATTTATGGAGTGGGTAAAACACCTGTTAGTATTTCTTTGGAAGAAAAGGAAATAACTAAATATTATAGAAAGCCGGCTTTTATCTCTCAGTTAATTAATTTAACAATTGATAAGAAAAAATATAAAGTATTGCCGAAGGCTGTAGAATTACATCCTGTTACGGATATAGTACGCCATGTTGATTTTGTCTTTTTAGAAGAGAAAACCCAAAAAATGGAAGTACCTGTAGTATATGAAGGGAAAGAAAGAGCTTTAGGCGTTAAAAGAGGTGGATACTTTAATATAGTAAAAAGAAGAGTTACTTTATTATGTGATGTTAATAATATTCCAAGAAACGTAACTATAGATGTTACTAATATGCCTATGGCTACTTCGCTAAAATCGTCAAAAATAGAATTACCGAAAGGATGTAGTTTTGTTACAAAAAAAGAATTTGTCCTTGCAACTATTATAGGACGTAGAGGAGCAAAAACTGAAGCTGAAGGGGAACAACAAGCCGCTGAAGCAGGGAAGTAAGATAATTCTCACGATAAGGACTTGCTTAGATACTTAAATCGTTATTGCGAGGATTCGTAGGCGTTGTTGTTTGGCTCGTTTTATGCCATTCCTAGCTAGAAGCGGGAATCCGGTAATCTTTAATTGTCATACTGCGAGCTTGTAGAGGTATCCAGTCTTTGTTAATGTTTTTTCTGGATACCGTGGTCAAGCCACGGTATGACATCGAGTAGGTTTTTCGATACACGCAATAATGCTGAGCTAAGAATGACATTATTCTGTACTTCTTGCAAATCAATACTTCTTCAAAAATTTTCCATTATTTTAGGTAAATTATTATGCTACTTGTTATTGGTCTTGGTAATCCAGGAAAAGAGTATCAATATACGAGGCATAATGTCGGCTTTATTGCTATAGAGAAAATAGCAAACCAATATAATTCATCATTTAGTACAAAGAAAAAATTCAATTGTGAAATTGCTGAAACTATTAGTGATGGACAAAAGATAATTTTTATAAAGCCTACCACCTATATGAACTTGTCCGGTAAGTCAGTGATATCGGTGAAAACATATTATAATATCTACCCCGCAAAAATCTTTGTTATTCATGATGATATTGATTTAGAAACAGGTAGAATAAAATTTAAAACCGGTGGCGGTAATGGCGGGCATAATGGTTTAAAGTCGATTGATGGGGTTATAGGTAATAATTATAACCGGATTAGGATTGGAGTCGGTAGACCGCAAAATAATCAGGATGTAGCAGATTACGTACTTAATCATTTCTCTAAACCGGAGTATGAAACAGTAATGCAAGGTATAGATAGCATCACTAGTAACTTTGGTTTAATATTAGAGAATAAGTTAGAAGAATTTAAGAATAAGATAGCTTGATATATTCAATGTTATTCCTACGACTTGATCGACGTTGCTGCGTGGATACCAACTCGTCATTGCGAGGAAAAACTGTAAGTTTTGACGAAGCAACCTCAGGAATTCTATACTACTTCACGAGATTGCCACGTTGATGCTATGCATCTCCTCGCAATGACGGGAAAACGATATTAAAACTAAACAGCAAAGAAGCAAAGATGTATGACACAAAATTTTGAAATTGTTTATGCTGATGCAATGGATAGAACTCATAGAACTATAATTATTGAGGCTTTGAACAAAGATGCTAGAGAACAAAAGGGGTTAGTAGGAGATATTGAATCTTTTTCATTTTCCTGTTTAGATTAGGATAAAAATTTTGTTGTAGGAATTAGCGGTATGAGTTCTTGGAGGGATTTTACATTGATTCACTCTTTGTTAATGAAAATATAAGAAACTAAAATTATGGTACTGTACTAATGCAAAAGGCTGAGGATTTAGCACGTGAATGAGGCTGTAATTTTATTCATCTTGTTACTATGGACTTCCAAGCAAAATCGTTTTATGAGAAACTGGGGTATAAAATTGAATTTGCTATGCACGGTTACGAAAAAGATTCTATAATGTATTATTTACGGAAAAATTTATGACACTAAAACTCGGAATTGTTGGGTTGCCGAATGTCGGTAAGTCGACGTTATTTAATGCCTTAACGGCAAGTCAGGCTGCAGATGCCGCTAATTATCCGTTTTGTACTATTGAGCCTAATAGCAGCAAAGTTTTAGTGCCTGATGCGCGTTTGCATAAACTAGCAAGCTTAGCCGGAAGCGGTAAAATTATTCCGTCTTATATTGAGTTTGTCGATATTGCAGGGCTTGTTAAAGGAGCAAGCAAAGGGGAGGGGCTAGGTAATAAGTTCTTATCTCATATCAGGGAAGTCGATGCAATACTGCATGTACTGCGTTGTTTTGAAGATGAGGATATAACGCACGTACATAACAAAGTTGATCCGCTGCATGACCTCGAGATTATTGAAACGGAATTAATACTTGCCGATATAGAATCGGTTGAAAAGCGTTTAGCTACAAGTGAAAAACGCTTGAAGTCAGGCGATAAAGCAATGGTAGAGCAGATAGAGCTGTTAAAAGAGGTTTATAAGGTATTAGGTGAGGATAAACCTGCAAGAGTGCTAAATGAAGCTTTAAGAGTTGATAATTTAAAACAATTGCAGTTAATTACCTCTAAGCCCGTTTTATATATATGTAACGTACTTGAAAAAGATGCAGCTATAGGTAATGAATTTACAAAATTAGTAGCGGAAAGAGCAAAGAAAGAAAATGCTAAAAGTGTCGTAATTTCTTCAAAAATAGAAGCTGAAATTGCTTTACTTGAAAGCATGGAAGAAAAGGAAGAGTTTTTAAAATTTATAGGTTTAGACGAAACAGGGCTTAGTAAAGTCATTAAAGAGGGGTATAATCTTTTAAACCTTAAAAGCTTTTTTACTATAGGACCAAAGGAAGCCCATAGCTGGACTTTTAAAGACGGCACACTTGCACCGGCTGCTGCCGGTATTATTCATACCGATTTTGAAAAAGGTTTTATCAGAGCAGAAGTTATCGGTTATAAAGATTACATAAATCTCGGTAGTGAAGCAAAAGCCAAGGAAGTAGGTAAAATGCGTTTAGAGGGTAAAGAATATAAAATGCAGGATGGGGATATAGTACATTTTAGATTTAGCGTTTAAATAACGATCAGCTATGAAAACAATTTGACCAAAACGGTCTCTTGAAGTGCAAGATAGGCTTGATTATATAGTGCAGCAAATTTTGGCTGTTGCCAAGGATAAAATTGCCCTGATTATCTTGTATGGCTCGTATGCTAGAGGTGATTGGGTTAAAGATATGTATACGGAAGATCTCATACTACTTATAGTTATACAAGTGATTTTGACTTTTTAGTAGAAAAAAAGGTAAATTTAAGGAGCATGCTACTTTAAGGGTAGAATCTAAGATAGAAAAAAGGTTAGAACAAACAGGCTTAAGAAAAGCCGAGGTTTTTTTGCTAGAACCTTGGATATCTATAATATGCGAATCTATAAGTGAGGTAAATGACAAGCTTGAAAAAGGGCGTTATTTTTATACCGACATTAAGAATGAAGGTATTCTTTTATATGATAGTGGCGAGCAGCTTTCTCGAGCTAAAAATTTGCCTTGGAGTGAAGTAAAAGAAATGGCTAAAGAAGATTATGAATACTGGTTTGGTAGAGGCAAGAGTGTTTATTGATTGTAAATACCCATTAGAAAGAGGTGATTTTAGTAAAAGTGCTTTTGAGCTGCATCAAGCCACTGAAAGTGTTTACAGTAGCATTTTATTAGTTTTTGCCCGTTACAAACCAAAGTTACACGATATAAGAAAGCTAGGTGGATATTGTGCAAATTTATAATGTTGAACTACTTAAAGTATTGCTGCAATCGTCTCCCGAACAAAAAGAATGTTTTGCATTACTAGAAAAAGCTTACGTTGATGCAAGATATGATAAAAATTATAGAATTAGCAGAGAGCAGTTACTTTACTTGAGTGAGAGAATAGAAAGATTAAAAATGATAATGGAAAAAATTTGTTTGGAGCGGATTAATCGATAAAACTCGATGAACCGAAATAAAAAAATCATTTATGAAAATTATTGTGAAAATTCCGGCATGGATGCTTCTATGCTTATTTATTTTATCACCGACTACGGAAACAATTTATACTTCAGGATTACCGAGTTTAACCAAATATTTCGGCATTGACTGCGGTCTCACTCAAATTACATCTACATTATATTTTCTAGGGTTTGCGCTTGGTATATTATCACTCGGCAGATTATCGGATATTTGCGGCAGGAGACCTATAGCTTTATTAGGGCTTTTTATTTCAATTATTAGCATTTTTGCAGTTAATATAGAAATGCTGATGATAGCTCGTTTTGTGCAAGCTTTCGGTGTAAGTGTAGATTCTGTTATTGGGCAGGTATGGCTGGAGACTCCTATCAAGGCTTAGAGTTATCATATGTCTATGCTAGCTTATCTCCGTGGCTGTTATTTATCCCTTCTCTAGGTTCATCTATAGGGGGCTATATTATAGAATATTCAAGCTGGCATTATGTTTTTGTATTTTTTAGCCTTACCGGTACTATATTATAAAGTTTTACCTGAAACAAATTCTTATATAGATTTTTCCCAAAGCAGTAAATATTTTGAGGTTTTGCAGGTAATTATTAAAGATAAAATTCTTTGGTTATATGCTTTTATCATCGGTGAATTTAACGGCATATATTACGGTTTTTTCATAGAAGCTCCTTTTATTTTGATTGATAAAATGAAAGTTTCGCCATCTTTTTACGGTAAATTAGCGTTTTTGTTATCTTTTGCTGCTATCTTTGGAGGCTTTTTAGGAGGGTATTTAATAAAAAAACGCCATGTACACGATAAAAAAGTTTATGGGTTTAGGATTTATTTTTAGTTTGTGCGGTTGTATATTATTTGCGGTAAATGCTTTTATATTAGAAGTTATTTCAACGAGTCATAATCTTGCAATCGCTATGATATTTGCACCGATGATGATTCATATGGTTGGGTATATCTACTTATCCCTATGATGCTTCGTTATGCACTGAAGGATTATGCTAAAGTAACAGGTACAGTAGGATCTATATTTAGTGCAATATACTACGTAGTTATCGCTGCTGTAACTTATTTGGTTTCTAAAATACACGGTGCAACGATAAGCAATTTTGCTTTATTATACTTCGTTTTAAGTATTAGCTCTGCTATTTCGTTTTACTGTATTTGGATTTTATATAAGAAGACAAAGTCAAATATTCCTAACTAAACACAGGTGTCGTCATTGTGAGCAGCTGTGGCGTTGTTGTATGGCTCGAAGAAAGCATTCGATTTCATTCCTGCGAAAACAGGAATCCAAGGTAAAACGAGATAAATCGAGCGTTTAGTTTTAAAAGTCTAGCATATTTATACTTTTTTGACTGGATTCCCGCCTACGCGGGAATGACATTAAGAAAGTTAGAGATAACCTGGTACATCATCTGTATGCTCTTCACCCTCAAGAGTCATATCCTCTTTTAAGGCTTCCATACTACAGCTGCTAAATACATCAAGTTTATTCTGTTCTGCTTGCCATTTTAATCTAGCTTCTTTAAAAGTCACAATATCGTTTTCAATTTCTGCTAATGTCAAATTTTTTATTTCGTGTAAAAAATTCTCTATATTTACTTTTGCTTCTGGATTTTTTTCGATGAATGGATTAAAAAACTCCTTGATACTTGCTAATAATTCTTTTTTCCCAGGTTCTATATCTTTAGAATCTAGAGCTTGAGCTATCGGTGTATTCACTGCATCCTCGTTGTTTGCTATATCCTCTTCCTGTTCAAAATTTTTATCAAGTGCGTTATTAGAAGTATTAATATGGAATAACTCTTTATAAAAATCATTCATAACAATTTGGTCGTTAGGGTTATTTGCATTATAAGTAGTTATTATTTTATCAATAGCTTCTTTAAACTTTTCATTATAAGGTATATCTCTAAAGGTGGAGCTTCCATATATAGATTTTTTAGCAAATTCTTTTAGTGCTTGTAGATTTTCAGTACTAGAATTACTCATCTCAGCATGTTTTTCTGGAATATAAGTAGCTATTTCTATTAATTTATTACCAAAAATGCTTTGAGCGGTTTTTTCATCAGCTTGTTGTGTTGCTGCTAATATTTTAGCGGGCATATTATTTTTCACTAGTTCTAGCATGCCTCCGCCGCAACAAACAGTTTGGTAATCATCATTATTTTCTTCCTTTAATGATAAATACAAAGCGTTTTCTATGTGATAGTTATTTTCTTTTAATAATTGCCATGTTTGTAAGGTTGGGTCATTAGCATATACTCCACCATCAATAATTTTATGTGATTTAGTATTGGTTATATTACGGAAATTGTGGCTGGGGAAATATCCAGGTGCTGCAGTGATGCCTTGTATTATATCTGAAAGGTAATAATCATTCTCTTCACTTTGTCTAGCATCTATAGTAGAGAAGGTCATAAGAGGATTTTTTTTATTATTTAGATCATAACCTGTAACTACAACATCACCGATTAAATCCTTGAGGGTATAATTCTTACAATATTCTTTCAATAATTTTACTAATGGTTCAGGAGAAAATTTATGGCTGAATAAGCCATTAAAACTCCACAATTTTCTAAAAGTTAATCCTACCGGAAAAATATTGTGTGCCATTTCTTCAAACAGTTCTTGAGCTTGCGCTGCACTAAATAAAGGTTTTCCGGGATTATTAGGATTCGGTAAATTAAGCAAAATAGAAATAAGTCCTCCAACACTGGTCCCTCCAGTAAAATCGAATATCTCACAAGTATGCTTACCGGTTATTTGCTCCATTATTTTTAATTTTTCTAAATGGATATTTCCTTTTACTCCACCGCCTTCAAATAGTGCTAAGCTAATCTTATTATTGTTTATATCTACCATGACTACCTTTCAAAAAAATACTAAGAGGGCAAAATACAATAAAAATTAACTTTTGTCAATAAACTTATTTGTCTAAAGTCCAAACTGAACATAATTTAACTTATAAAATAAATTGTAACTATTAGTAAAAAACTTAATTAATATTTTAGTATATAGCTAATATTAACTATGATGGTATGAGATATGCTAAGTCATCCTAGTAATATAGATCCTCAGTTATTAGCTCAAGAAGTAAATACAATGATGCCCTGAGTAGAGAAAGATTTAGCTGATGTTGAAGATACAATAACTTATGGAAAAGAACGATTATTTAAATTTGTTAAAGATAAGAAAATTATGGAAGCTTTGGCATTTATGTATTGTTTTGAGGGAAATACTGGACAAACTTTAGATATTAAAGAATTTTGTACTACAAATGATTTATTATATAGAGATGATTTTAGTGCCCTTACGGAGACACTAGATACTTTAACCCCCCTTATAGGGATATTTGTTTCTAAATAATTTAACACTCATTCTACTATAAATAATAATGCTAAAATACGAAAACTTTGATAGCTCCTCTGATAAAGAGTTAAAAGAACATTATACTTTACCTAAGTATCTTAATTTTTTACTTAAAAATATACTAGATATTAATTATATATATAACTCTGAAGATTTTAAACTTAAACTAGGTTTAGTATTACATAATTTAGCTGATAGATTTTTTAAAGATTCTACTATTAGAAATATTTATAAAAAAATTAAATCTGAAATATTAGTTGTAGATAATAATTATTACGAAGAATATTTTAATATTATCAAAACTGCTTTTAATAAACATAATTATTTAAAAATTATAACAAAGAAAATATAAGTGATAAGGATTATCAAAAGCTATTGCATTGAATCCAAATCACTCTATTCCTAAGATATTTGCTTTAGCAGACGGTATTACTGCTCAGCATGCCAAGAAAGTATTATTACAAGAATTGCAAAACAGTAATATCAACTTAAAAAAGTATAAGTACTAACCCATACATAATTCTAAAGGACTTTTAGCTTTTGCTGAAATGATTGGCAGGAATAATAAAATCAGCTAAAGCACCGGATTTTAGAAGAAATAAATAGTGATTTATATACTATATATAAGATCTCAAATACTAAAGAAGAAACTTTTACAATTAATCATATAGTACATTATAAAACCGGTAATGTACAAACAGATGTACCTGGCTTAGGAAAGTATGATGAAATTTTATCTAAATTTGAGCAAGAACATAAACATGCTATTATAAAACGTATATTTGAAGTTGTGCATGCTAAAGCATCGACACAAAATATAGAAGAATTACCGTGAAAACTAAATTACTTTGCAGAAAAGTTAACACATTTGTTATTTATGCTTGCAACGCATAGAAATAATGCAACCTTATTTACGGCTCCCATGTTTTTAGAACTTATTGATAAAAATAGTATATTTTTATCATATAAGGAGTTTTTTCCTATGTCTGCCGAGCATGCCGTTGCTCAAACAAGAGGTATACTGAAAAACTATAAATATGTGCTACCAAATTCCTGTCCAATAGATTATGACACTACAAATGTACAAAATGGTAATCTATTACTTATTAAAGAAGGTAATATATTAATAGAATGGCTTAGTAAAAAATTAAATAATTATAAACTAGCAAATATAGCACGAATATTTGACATCTTAGCTTCAATGTAATTTTACAAAAATATGGATAATGTAAAAAGCAATGATATAAAATCTTTTTTAGCAAAAGTTCATAAATTAGAGAATTGTCCTATAAAGTTGTTAAATTCATTAGACCAAAATTTAACTGCTTTAATTCTTAAAGTAAACAATATAGGAGAACGTAATTTAAAGCTTACAAAAACTAAATTGCTTGAAAAAAAGGATTTTTCTCAAGATTTAAAGGATTAATTGAAATAATCTACTTGGAATTTACTGAAAGCTTAAAAAATATTGAAGGGTTTTTAGCTCAAAAACAAGCATCTCTCAAAAAAGAAATTAAAAAAAAATTCTACCTGAAATTCTACAAATTTTATGTGCTAAAATAAAAGAATGGTATGATATTGATGCACCTGAATATGCTAAGAATGTATTACAAGATATTACCCCCCCAAATTTAATCAAACTATTTCTCCTACCTCGTTTCAAAAGAGATTAACACTTTCCTTTTCTAAAAGACAAGATATATATGATGCAAATGATGATGATAATAATCAAACTTTGGAAACAACTGATATAGACAATAGTATGAAAGAATATTTTAAACTAATTGGAGAACATACTAATACTATATAAAACATTATTAATATTATGGTCTTTTTGAGGTCCTAGAACTTGGTAGCTAAGAGTAAATGAATCAGGATTTAAAATACATAGTTAGTATTATATTGATCTTTACCACATAGATGACTGCCTGTAGCTTGTATACTCAAATGATTTGAAGCATTGTTTCTGCAAAACTTCGGAGGACTCGCATGCTCACCTATTAAGGGCTGTGCGTACTCGCTCCTCGTTTTACATTCCAATTCTCCAAATCATTTGAGTATACCCTTGTCTGCATCAACAAATTTTAATTGATAAAATAAGCGCTTTTCAGGAGCAATAAAATATTTTGTAATATTACTTTTCTTAAAAATATATCTATATTCTTGATTAGCGTGGATTTGATAATCGTAGTCGAGATAGTGAATGTGTAATTCCTCTTTATGAATTCATTTAAACTTTTAAGTAAGAAATATGCTACCTCCTCATCGTAACCATAATTATCTATAATTCTGTTAATACGGTATGACATTTAGTTCTGCAATATTTTCATTAGCAAATTAATCTCTTCGCGTAATTCTATATCGTTTTCCAGTAATTCTTCTACTTTCTTAATAGCATGCATAACAGTCGTGTGGTCTTTTTTACCGAATTTTTTACCGATATCTGCAAGACTTTTCGGCGTTAATGCTTTACTAAGATACATGGCTATTTGACGCGGTCTTGCAATTTCTCGTAATCTCCGTGATGAAGACATATCGGATAACTTAATATTATAACGGCTAGCTACCTTTTTCTGAATATCTTCAACGGTAATTATTCTTTCATTAGAACGCAGTAAATCCCGCAAAATATTTTGTGTGTTTTCGAGTGTAATTTCTTTTAAAGTAAAATTAGAATGAGCGATCACCTTATTTAAAGCTCCTTCAAGTTCTCTAACGTTTGAAACGATTTTAGATGCTAAAAAATCAATTACGTTTTTTGGTATTTTAACGTTCATCTGCTCAATCTTAGATTCTAGAATACCAAGTCGTAGCTCATAAGTAGTACTATGAACGTCGGCAACTAAGCCCCATCCAAGACGAGATTTTATCCGATCTTCAATATTATCTAAATCTGAAGGCGATCTATCACAAGAAATAACCATTTGACGGTTATTATCAATCAATGTATTAAAAGTATGGAAAAATTCTTCCTGCGTACTATCTTTACCGCAAATAAATTGAATATCATCAATCATTAACACGTCAACCGAACGAAATTTCTCTTTAAACGAGATTACTTCTTTGTTACGCAGAGCTTTAACAAATTGATACATAAATTTTTCTGCCGACATGTATATCACTTTGCGGCTTGGATTATTCTGCTTGATGTACCAACCAATTGCATGCATTAAATGAGTTTTACCAAGTCCTACGCCGCCATATAGAAAAAGCGGATTAGACTCAGAAACCGCACCTGATGATTCCGCAACCGCTCTTGCGGCTGCATAAGCTAGCTCATTTGGGGCTCCAACCACAAAATTATCGAAAGTAAAACGTACATCAAGGGTTGAAAAGATATTTTCCGAATTAAGCTCACTGCTGCCGATATCGGCAAAAGTCTTAGTAGGTAATTCTGTAACTGTTTGAGTTGTTCCAGGTAACTCTTTAGTAATTATTTCAATTGACTTAATGGTATTATTATAATGTTGAAATAGTTGCAATATGACCATAGAGTACTTGGATTTTATCCAATCTCTAACAAAGTTAGTAGGGGCACAAAGAATAACGGTATTTAATGAAGACTCTATAAAATTGACTTTACTAAACCAGCTATTATATAGAGTTTCACCGTAATGATTGTAAAGATCTTGAGCCACGTGACTCCAGACATTTACATAATTATCACCTTGATCCGTTAAAATTATTTGGTTAGTACTCACTTAAAACTGCCACGGTAAGTTATTTTGTTTCCAGCCTTTATCTTGATTATTTCCTTCAAAGCCATCACTAATATTATAACAATTTTTATAACCTCTATTAGTTATAAAATTTGCTGCGATAAATGACCTATATCCTGAACGGCACAGAAAAAATATTATTGCATGAATTTTATCGTTAACGATAGATAAAAAATTATCTTCAAAATCTTTATTCAATTGCCAACTTAGAAAGATCACCTTATTTTTATTATCTAAATGAGGTATCCCCACTTGCTGCCACTCTTCTCTAGTTCTAACATCTACAAGAAAAGCAGTATCATTTGAAATTAGCATATCATAAGCTTTTGTAGAACAGATATTTTGAACCGACATATTTACGCGTTTTTGCTGTTATTGATAATAAAAGTTAATAGAATTTTACCCATGTAGAATGGATTTATTAGAGTGCTGAATTATTAAAGCATTTTAAAATGATCTTGGTATCTGATTATTTTAATAATATTATTATAAAAAATTTTTGCAAGATGTTATAGATGAATAAATTAAATAAAAACTCTTTACAAAAGAAACTTTTTTACCGTAGTAAAAATCGCGGTTGCAGAGAAATGGATTATATACTGGGTAGCTTTGCCGAAAAGTACCTATCCTTAATGGATGAAAAAAAACTTGGAAGCTATTCTTTAATACTTGATCAAAATGATAATGATCTTTATAATTGGATTAATAATAAATCTTCTGCTCCTTCTTATCTAGATGCCGAAATAATTGATCAATTACACAAAATAGCAAAAATATAAACTCCTGTAGAATGTTACAACAAAAATTTCCGGCGGTTGCCAAATCTTTCTTTGCAATTGATAATTTTACTAAGAATCTTAAGCAAGATTTCATCTTGAGTGCGAGTAATGAAGAGGAGGCGTTGCAATTATACAAGCAAGCTTTATTTTTTTCTTCTAATGAAAATATTTATTACTTTCCAAGCTATAATACCATCCCTTATTACCATACGTCACCAAATGCAAATATCTTATCTAGACGTGCAGAAACATTAATCAAGCTAGCAACAAATAATAGTAATAGCAACAAATTACTCATCACTCATACAGCGAACTTATTAAACAAATTACCGCCGAAAGATTTTCTTTCTAAATCTTTTTTGAAATTATCCCCTAAAATGAAATTTACTACGGATGAGCTTGCTATGTTTCTAGTAGAAAATAGTTTTACAAGAAATGCGATTAGCATCGATGCCGGGGAATTTGCGGTTAGAGGCGAAATCATTGATATAATATTGTCCGGTCCTAAAGCTTATAGAATTCATTTTAGCTGGGGTTATATTGAATCAATAAAAGAATTTGATATTGATACGCAAATTTCGACTAAATCCTGCAGGGAGCTTATTATTAGTCCTGCAAATGAGATAGTTTTAAATAGTGAAACTATAGGTAATTTTAAGAATAATTACTTACGAAATTTTGGAGTTAATCATACTGATAATGCTTTATATGAGGCGGTAATATCTGGAAGAAAATTCACAGGATATGAACAATTACTCCCATTATTTTACGATTCCTGCTCTAACTTAATAGATTATTTAAACGATCCTATTTTCATATTCGATAATTTGTCAAAACAAGCCATTTTAGAATTTGAACATAGTTATAACGATTTTTATGTGGCAAGGTCAGAGGCAAATAAACTTAAATTTAATAGTTTCTATCCCACCCTTGCACCGACTAGCTTATATTTTACCGCTTCTGAAATAACGGAATTACTAGAACAAAAAAATAATATACTACTTACTTTTGAAAACTCAGAGCAAGTTAGCTTAATTGAAAATATCGCTGCTACAAGTTGTATAGAAAAGAAAACGGTTTTCGATAAATTATTTGAGGTTATTAAAGCAAATGCCCATAAGAAAATTATTATAGGCTCAAGCGTTTTAAGTAGTTTTGAGCGAATCAAAAGCATAATTCAAAATTATGAATATAAATATAATGAGATAAATAAATTAGATGAGGCTAAGGCTTCAATAATAAATGTCGCGATAATTCCTTTAAATCAAAGCTTTTATACGAAAGAATATTTATTTATTACCGCTAGCAAATTATTAGAAGAAAAACCTAGCTCTACAAACACTAACAAAAAACTTAAAAATATCTTGCTGGAGCTTGATAATTTAGCTGAAGGCGAATTTGTTGTTCACAAAGATCATGGAATAGGGCAGTTTTTAAAGCTAGAAGCTTTAGAAATTAAAGGCAAACCACATGATTTTTTAAAGATTTTATATGCCGGCAATGATAAATTATATATACCAGTTGAAAGTATAGAGGTAATAAAAAAATACGGCAATGATAATGCGGAGCTTGATAAGCTTGGTAGCGTTTCATGGCAAAGAAGTAAGGCAAAGCTTAAAAAGCGTATAAAAGAGATAGCACTGCATTTAATACAAGTAGCAGCTAAAAGGAAACTTAATAGTAGTGCTTCCGTTGAATTTGACCTTGAAGAATATGATAAATTTTGTGCTAATTTTCCTTTCAGCGAAACGGAAGACCAATTAATCGCTATAAACGATATTAAAGAAGATCTAAGAAACGGTATGTTAATGGATAGGTTAATATGCGGTGATGTCGGGTTTGGTAAAACAGAGGTAGCAATGCGTGCCGTCTTTATGGTAGCAAAATCTCTAAATGAACATTTACCTCAAGTAGCCGTAGTTGTACCGACAACTATTTTATGTAGTCAACATTTTTCAAGGTTCATAGAAAGGTTCAAAGGTTTTGGTTTAAATATCAAGCAATTATCTAGCATTATTAGTTCTAAAGAAGCAAAAATTATAAGATCGGAGCTTGAAAGCGGTAAAATAAATATAATAATAGGCACTCATGCTTTATTACATAAAAATATAAAATTCTTTAATTTGAAATTGTTAATAATCGATGAAGAACAGCATTTCGGTGTCGGTCAAAAAGAATTTCTTAAATCGCTAAAATCCTCTTCCCATGTACTTGCAATGTCGGCAACACCGATTCCTCGAACGCTGCAAATGTCAATGACCGGTTTAAAAGAACTTAGCATTATTGCAACGCCGCCTCTAAACAGGCTGGAAGTTCATACCTCGGTTATGCCGTTTGATCCCGTTATTATCAGAGATGCATTATTACGCGAACATTTTAGAGGCGGAAGAAGTTTTTATGTAGTTCCAAGAATTAAAGATATAGAGGATATCGCAAAACAATTAAAACAAATCGTGCCGGAATTAAGCTATAAAATAGCTTACGGAAAAATGACTCCGAGTAAAATTGATGAGGTTATGAGCGAGTTTTATGCCGGCAAATTCGATATACTAGTCTCAACTACTATTATAGAATCAGGAATTGATATAGCCGAGGCAAATACCATGATCATACATAAGGCTGATATGCTGGGTCTTAGTCAGCTGTATCAATTGCGTGGTCGCATAGGTCGAGATAAAATGCGGGGTTATGCCTATCTAACGGTAGCAAGTCATAAAAAGATGACATCGCACTCCTTAAGACGCTTAGAGATAATACAAAATAGTTGTGCTTTGGGCTCAGGTTTTACTATTGCAAACCGTGATATGGATTTACGAGGTTTCGGTAATTTGATAGGTGAAGAACAATCAGGACAAATTAAAGAAGTAGGTACAGAACTATATCAAGAAATGCTGGAAGAACAAATAGCTATTTTTAAAGATGAACCGATTGTTTCAGAACAACCCTTTATCCCGACTATTAATTTGGGATTATCCGTCTTTATTCCAGCTAGTTATGTAGCCGATGCAGCTCTTAAACTTGGACTATATAGAAGAATAGGTAATTTAAGTAATGAGATAGAAGTAGAGACATTTAAAGATGAGATGATTGATAGATTCGGTTTACTACCGATTGAATTTAATAATTTACTTGATATTGTAAAAATAAAACTATTATGCTTTAAGTTAAATATTGAAAATCTAGATTCAGGAGATAACGGATTTGTGATTAAATTTTATAAAAATGCCGATATGACTGATAAAATTTTAAAATTCGTTAGTACTTACTCTAATCAGGCAAAAATCAAACCAGATAATAAATTAGTATATATCAAGAAATTAGTAGATAAAAATATAATTGTTGAGGCAAATCAACTACTTTGGAATTTATCGGAGGTGTAGACTCGATGTCATTTCTGCTCTGTCATTGCAAGCAGCCGTAGGCTGCGTGGCAATCGCATGCAATAATAACAAACTCCTGAGATTGCTTCGTCAATTGCTATGCAATTTCCGCGCAATGACGGTAACACGTTTTTAACATAATAAATATGTCTCATAACCTAAAGCAATTATTTCAACAACATAACGTAAAAGGTTTGTCGATTAATTCTAAAACCGTTAAGGATAAAGATATCTTTTTTGCGATTAAAGGACGGAATACTGATGGAAATGATTTTATTAAGGATGCTTTAAGCAAAGGTGCAGTATTAGTAATTACGGACAATAAAAAAAATATTGTTATAGATAAAGTAATTTACGTAAAAGATGTGCAGGCAGCTTTATATGAAGCCATAGAAATATTCTATCCTAAAAAACCAAAGGATCTAATAGCCGTAACCGGTACTAACGGTAAAAGCTCGGTAGTATCCTATATAGCTCAAACATATTCGTTACTTGGGAAAAAAGCAGCATCTATAGGTACGATAGGGGTAGAAATATTTGGCTGCGTTAATCTTATAAATGATGTACCGGAATTAACAACTTTAGACTATTTAAGCTTTAGAAAAATTGCTCATAATTTAGCTGAAAATGGTATAGAATATTTAGTTTTTGAAGCTTCTAGTCATGGTCTTGATCAAGCAAGACTTAGGGAAATAAAAGTAAATATCGCATGTTTTACTAGCTTTAGTCAGGATCATCTAGATTACCACCATACAAAAGAAAATTATTTATTAGCCAAACTGAAATTATTTATAAATCATTTATTACCGAACGGCATCGCAATATTAAATTCTGATATAGAAGAAATAGAGTTTGTTAAAGATTATCTACATAATCATAATATTAAATTTATAACCGTTGGGAAAAAAGGTGATTTAGAAATAACTAGAATTAACGGTTCTTTAAAAGGACAAAATATTAATTTTACATTTAATAATAGAGAATATAATTTTAATACCCCGATAATTGGTAGCTTTCAGGCTAGTAATTTATTAATTGCTGTTCTTAGCATTCATTATATTGGTTTTGCTTTTGATGATGTTATAGATTCTTTAGTAGAAGTTAAAGCAGTAAAAGGCAGAATGGAGAGAATAGATAACACTAATATTTTCGTTGATTATGCCCACACTCCGGATGCTCTTGAAAACGCTTTAACGGAACTGAAAAATATTAAATTACGTGATAGTAAGCTAAGCGTAGTTTTTGGCTGCGGCGGTAATCGTGATAAGGCAAAGAGAAGTCTTATGGGGCAAATAGCCGCAAAACGTGCCGATACCATCATAATTACAGATGATAATCCACGCCATGAAGACCCAAAGCTTATTAGAGCTGAAATCATAAGCGGTATAGAGGAAGCAGATTATACAGAAATAGCAAATAGAGAAGAGGCTATTAAATACGGTATAAATAATTTAAAACAAGATGATATCTTATTAGTTGCCGGCAAAGGTCATGAAAATTACCAAATTATAGGCGATAAGAAATTACCTTTTGATGATGCTGAGGTTGTGAGGAAGTGTGTAACAGTTTGTCATCCCGTGGCTTGACCCATAGTACTGGACAGTTTTAAAAAAAACTTGATGTCATCCCCGCAGAAGCGGGGATCCAGAAAAATAACTTCAATATTAATACAGAAGTTACATGTTTGATAAAATAAACATATAAAAAGCTTGCTTTTTATATGTTTACTGGCTTCCCGCCTACGCGGGAATGACATAAACACGCCATACAAACAACACATAAATAACAAAAACATATGATCTGGAACTCTAAAACTTTAAGTGCTGTTCTCGGTATAACAATCTCTAATTCTATAAATTGTAATGAAGTGCAATTTAATTCCAAAGATGTTAAAAAAGGTAATTTATTTATAGCACTTCAAGGTAATAGAGATGGTCACGATTATGTTCTAGATGCAATAGATAAAGGAGCAGCAGCCGTAATTATTAGTAAGCGAGTAGAGATCAATGATAAAGATAAAATTATCTTAGTCGATGATTGTTTTGAAGCTCTACAAAAAATGGCTTTATATAAACGAGAGAATTCAAAAGCTAAATTTATAGCTATAACAGGCAGCGTCGGTAAAACTTCTACAAAAGAAGCACTGAAAGTATTATTACAACATGATTTTCTAGTTTTTGCTAGCCGATGTAACTTCAATAACAAACTCGGTATGCTTATTAATCTTGCTTCAATGGCTGATGATACGGAATATGCTATTTTTGAGCTTGGCATGAACCATAAAGGTGAAATAAGAGAGCTGGTTCAAATATTAAAGCCGAATATTGCCATGATTACTAATATTTCGGAGGCTCATTTAGAATTTTTTAACTCGCTTGAAGAGATAGCTGAAGCTAAATGTGAGATTTTTGCAAATTTTAGCAAAAATGATATTGCCGTTATTAATGCCGATACTAATTGCTATAACAAAATATTATCGATATTAAAAAAACTTTCTATCACCGATATACATAGCTTCGGTAGATCAGCTAAAACTTCAGCAGAATTAATTTTATATGAGAACCTAGGAGAGCAAGTCTACTTAAAGTATAAGATAAATAATAAAGTCTTAGATGTAACGATACCGTTTATTCCTCGGCATTTTACCGAAAATTATACCGGTGTACTTTTAATTATCGATATATTAGGTAAAGATATAGCGATAGCTGCAAATCACTTAGCAAATATTTCTCCTACTAAAGGAAGAGGGGAAATTATCAATATACAAAATTGTCGTGTAATTTGTGATTACTATAACGCAAGTCCGCAGTCAATGAAAGCTGCATTAGAATATTTAAAACAAGTACCTGCCGAGAATAAAACTGCTATAATAGGCGATATGCTAGAGCTAGGGGAAAATTCTAAACGATTACATGAGAAACTAGTGCAGTACATATTAGATGCCGCTTGTTCTAAGGTCTATTTAGTAGGAGTATATACTAAATATATTGATGATTTACTACCTTCCAAAATAGCTAAAAAATATTTTAAAAATGTTGATGAATTAATTACGCATATTACGGATTTATTTGAAGGTAATGAGCTGATTCTAATAAAAGGGTCAAGAGGCGTAAAACTTGATAAGATTGTTGATTATTATAAATAAATACACTAGGATATTCTTAATATTGTGTGGTTTGGTTGCCCGTCATTGCGCGGAAATTACGTAGTAATTGACAAAGCAATCTCAGGATGTTTGACGAGATTGCTGCCGCGCAGTCTACGACTGCTCGCAATGACGATTTGGTATCTATGTACAATGAATAACATCAAAATATACTTTTAAATTTAAATCTACAAATGTTATACAATCTTTTACTCCCTCATATCCATAATTCACATATAGCTAATTTATTTCACTATATTACTTTTCGTAGCGGTCTTGCTATTATTATAACTCTAAGCCTTAGCTTTATCACGGGTCCGATATTAATAGAATTTCTGCGATCTCTTCAAAAAAACGGTCAGCCTATACGCTCAGACGGACCTGAATCGCATCAAACAAAAGTAGGTACTCCGACAATGGGGGGCATTATGATTATTTTGTCTAGTTGTCTTTCTACTTTATTACTTGCTGATTTAACGAATAAATATATTTGGATTACGTTATTTGGTTTTATTAGTTTCGGTATTATAGGATTTATGGATGATTATGCTAAGGTAACTAAAAATAATCATTACGGAGTAAGAGGAAAAAGTAAGCTTTTACTTCAAGGAATTATTAGCTTCATTATATGTGTTTTACTAGAATATCTAGATAAAAGTCCAAGTCATTTACTTAACGTACCGTTTTTTAAAAATTTAAGTTTGGATCTTGGTTATTGTTATATAGTTTTTGCTATATTTGTTATAGTCGGCTCTTCTAATGCCGTGAATCTAACGGATGGGCTTGATGGTCTTGCTACCGTTCCTATTGCCTTTACTGCCGGTTCTTTTGCTTTAATAAGTTATTTAGTAGGAAATCTAATTTACTCGAACTACTTACAGCTAACCTATATACCGAATACCGGAGAGTTAACGGTGTTATGTGCGGGATTAGTCGGTAGTTGCCTTGGATTTTTATGGTTTAATGCACAACCGGCAGAAGTTTTTATGGGCGATACCGGTAGTCTAAGTCTTGGCGGTGTGCTTGGTATTATTAGCGTTATTACTAAGCATGAAATAGTTTTAGCTATAGTCGGCGGCTTGTTTGTTATTGAAACGGTATCCGTAATTTTACAGGTATATTACTTCAAAGCTACTAAAGGAAAAAGAATATTTAAAATGGCACCGCTCCATCATCATTTTGAAAAACACGGCTGGGCAGAATCAAAAGTCGTAATAAGATTTTGGATTATTTCAGTTATATTTGCTCTTATAGGCTTATCATCCTTAAAATTACGTTAACTATATTCGTTTATCTATCTTTTATTTATATACATTACATAAATTAACTTTCTCTTTGCTTTTGTATAAGAAATTTGCTATAATACTGATATTAATTTATAGTAGGTATATGGTATGGTTAAAGAAATAGATATAAATAAATTATTAGCACAAGAAAATAATGCTTTAAATACTATATTAAGCCAAGTAAATGAATTATGCAAACAAAATAAGCAGTTACAAGGTTTAATCGAAATACAAAATGAAACTAAAGCACTAGAAAAAGAACATAATAGATCGTTGCCTTGGTTTAAAAGATTTGTAAAAACAGTTTCTAATGTAAAGTATATTTTGATAAAAAGTGAAGAACAGTTAACAAATGAAGCAATAAAGTATAATAATAAAATATTAAAAGATATTGATAATAAGATATATAATATAGCGGAAAAATCTGCACCTTTAAAGCAAGCATTACAAGAAGAAATCGAAAAAAATTTTAAGGATTTAACAAAGAAAGATTTATCTAAAGATCAAAGAGCAAGATTATCGGAAGTATTTTTTAGTTATAAGAGTAAACCTGAAAGATTCTCAGCTCTACATATGACAAATCCCTTACAATTCATTAATGCTGAAGCACTAGAGAAACAATATAATTCTTTAAATGCTACAAAACAAAACATCCAAAATTTAATATCCGAAAATTCTAATATCAAAGAACTTAAAGAAATACAAAAACAGGTTGCTGAAATTAGGGCAGAAGTACCTCATACATTTTTTGAAAAATTAAATAATATTTGGCAAAATGTTAAAAATGTTTTTGTAAATAATAGTGAGCAGGTTTTAGCAAAAAACAAAGAGAGGAATACTAGAACAATTAGAAAGATTGATGAACAATTATATAAAACGAAGCATAAATTTGAGGAATTAATTGAAAATAAAGAAAGAAATATTAAGGATATAATTGCAAAATTACCTGACAATGAGGAGTTACAAAAGATAGTAAGTAACCTTACAAATCACATGGCTTCAAAAAAAGAACCAATATTAGCAAATTCGTCCCTAGCTAAACCTTTGGAAAACAATATAAC
>NZ_BCMR01000028.1:0-23685 GCF_001653015.1 Rickettsia sp. Tenjiku01 | reverse complement strand
AGTAAAGATGATTTATATATAATAGAGCAAGAACGGATACAGCAATTAATGCGTAGAGGCACACACGCCTTAACCACCCATGAACAACACCCCAATACTAATTTATAAAAGTGAGTATAAAGCACAAAATAACTCAAGCACATCCAGTATTATAAATAATAGTATTAAGACCTCAAAAATGGGGTAATATAAAGAAAATAAGCAACGTAACAGGAAAAATTCTTTTTAATAAAACCACAGCTAGCGTACTCGGATTAATAGCAAGTAGTATTATGCTGGCAACTATAGCACCTGCCACAGCTCCATTTATGTTTGTATCAGCTGCTGCCATGACAACATCTATAGTAGGTAAAGCCATAATAGATGTAGTACATCTCGCAAGATACGTCTTCTTACACAAGAAAATAAATTATTAGAAAAACATCGTGATGATTTGAGTAAACAACAAGCTCTTCTAAAAATTGATCCAAAGTTAAAAGATATTTTAAAAGATGATTTATATATACATAATGAAATGAGCAGCAACAAACGAAAGACAAAAGTAATAAAGGTACTAAATCATTATTTATAGCATCGGTTATAACAAATGTAATAAATAATATAGTAAACGTGGCGGGGATATCAGCAACTATAGTCGGTAATAATGTAGCACCAATAATTTCATCAATAAATATAGGATTACAATCATTAAAAGGTTCTAAAGATTCGGTCAATCAGATCCAGGATAGGATAAAGTTAATTAAGGAGCTAAACCATAATATTAATCAAGAAACACAAGAAGCAGAGATAGGATATAAACACACTATTCAAACTGTAGCATTAAACGCATTACTACAAGATAAGAATTACTTTAGATTTACCGATCAAGAAAAACAACAGCGATTTAATCAGCTTAGTGAAGAAATAACATCACAAAATATAATAGTAGATATACTAAAAGATATAGATAGGGCACATAGTCCTTTTTATAAACAACCGAAACAAATAACTACTCATAAAAGCGTGTTAACAAAAACAGTTGAAAATACAAATACTAACGATCATAAGGAATACAAAACGATACAGTAAAAAAAGAAATTAGAACTAAGCGGCACAGAAAATATAGTAAATAGAATTGGGAAACAATTAATTAATAATACTATTTCTAATAAAAATACAGGTACGCCAAATAATTATATAAAAAGAATTGAAAAAAAGATTTAGGGTTAATAAGGTAAAATAGGAAATCATCAATAGACTTCTTAGCAAAATTTCCTATTGACTTTTATATAAAACAGTATAATTTCTTTACAATTTAACTTTTGTAAAGAAATTATACTCGGCTATGAGCAAGAACCAAGAAGCTTAACACATACGCAAAAAGAAGCAATAGGACTATTTATCTATTGGTATATTTCTTGAGTATTGTGACCTAATGCTTTACGTGCATATGGTAATACTTTTAAGTGATTTATTTTTTCCTAAGTATGATCCTTTTGTTAATGCACTTCTTAATGCTTTTACGTTTTGTTCTACTTTCGTTTTTAGACCGGTAGGGGCTATATAATATTTGGTTGGATTGGTGACAATATAGGCAGAAAAGCAACTGTTATTATCACCACAGCTATTATGGCAATTACTATTACAGCGACTCTTGCTCCTTACTCAGAAATAGGTATAGCTTGCTACTTAGTTATAACATTATGTAGAGTTGCTCAAGGGATCTAATCAATGGGCGAGATTATGGGGGCTCAAATTTACTTAACCGAAATCACAAAACCTCCTACTCAATATCGTGGCTATGATTGTCACAGCATCTACTGTAGGAGGCGTTGCAGCACTCAGTATAGCATCTATAGTTACCAGCTATAGTTTTAGTTGTCGTATAGCCTTTTGGATGGGAGCAGTTATTGCCGTGATTGGACTAACTGCACGAACTACTTTATAGGAAACTCCTGTATTTGCAGATGCAAAACACCAACTTCAAGAAAGCTTAGCTGATGCTATTGAAAAAGGAGATATAAAAATTAAAAAACCATTTTCTGCTACAAGAAAAGGTCAATAAAAAAAACCTGTTTGGCTTATTTTTTAATTGAATGTTGCATGGCCTGGTATCATTTTATTTTACCTACTCACATTGTAGTAATATATTAAAAAATACCTTTGATTATACCAGTGAACAGATCATACATAATAATTTTATTGTCTCAATAGTAAATTTAGGTTCATATATAATATGAACTTCTCTATGCTATAAAATATATCCATTAATTCTTATAAAGTTTAAGTTATTAATTTTTGGTTATTTGCTTTATCACAAGCTTAATGCATATTATTACCTCTTTTGGACTAGTTTTTTTAGTTAAATATTTTGATAATTGGGGAGTATTGTTTATATTAATTCCAGTAAGTATAGGTTTTACGTGGGGAATATTATATTTTGAAAAGCTGGATAAAGTGGTTGAAAGTTATCCTCAAACTTCGTTAGTGACCGTTCCAGCTGATAATCTTTAGGATATAGATACTGATAACATAAAAATAAGAGCCCTTCTTTTATTACTGGAATTTTAAAGTATGCAGCTATAGTTACAAAATTTATTAAAGTCTCTTCAATAATTTTTTTAGCTTTCTCAGGTGATTTAGCTCCTAAAGTCTGTATATTATGGACTCTATCAAAAAGTTTTATAAGTGCCGTATTATATCTTTGCTGTTTAATTAATAGATTTAAGCTTTCTTCAGCAGTAATTTTCCCATAAGGTTTAATTCTAGTGAGGTCTTCTACATGTTTTGCTACCTCCTGCTCCAAAAATGCCGTTAATCATTTCTTCAGTTAATTCTGTATCCTCAATAGTATCATGAAGTAACGCAGCTTGTAGCATTATGGTCGTAAAAAGCTTAGGAACTTCTTCAGCTACAAACTCTGCAATCATAATCGTCACCTCAATCGGATGGGAGTAATAAGGATCACCTGATTGACATATTTAAGAACCGTGATATTTACGAGCGTAGTAAATGCCTTTTTTAACCTCCTCTATATTAATAGGATATTTTTACTTTAGTGTGTAAATTTTCGAGTTTATCAAGTAATTTTTTAGCGTAAACGTATATTTCAAACTTTTTTCCCAGAGCCTATATCTTCCATAAAAGTTATTTTTTATTTTTTGTTAAGTTAAAATTGTAATAATAAATAATTTTTTAACTTTAAATAGATTAATAGCTTTTGGTTACATTGTATTTAAACAACTATCATTTTACTTTATTAGCTGCTTTAACTTCCACTTCCTCGTACAATTTATACTTTGCTATTTTTTTTGAAAATCTAGTAAAAATAACGGCAAAAGTAATAAATAATGCGGAAAAGAATTACAGTAGAATTCAGAAAGGTTCTGACAAGATAAATTTCAAGGCGAGTGAGCTAGGCGTATATTAATATGTGAGCAAAGGCGATAGTACAAAATTCGCTTGTATCAAGCTTTATGAATTATGCTGTATATGAAAGATTCTAAAAACTCGTATGGATCAGGAAATTTATTCAGTGTCATACCATGGCTTGTTGACCACAATATAGCATTATTACGCAGATCGATTCCACCCATGTCATTCTAGTTCGCTTGACCGCAGGTTCCAAAAACAATCAGCCAAGTAATGTATAATATTAATACGTAACTATGGCTAAAGCAAGATAAAAAAGATATAAACTGTCATACCGGGACTTGTTCCCGGTATCCAGAAAACCTTAAAAAGTTTTGGATCCCGTGGTCAAGCCACGGGATGACAAATTAATAGCATACCATTTTTATTTAACCCTAGCTATATCAATCTCTTCTCGTTTTTTCTTGTCAACGAATTAACGTAAACTTTATTAGACTTCTTCAGAAAGAAGGATTTAGAGAGGAATTTGAAAGAGACACTTCACTTTGAACAGAAGCGTACATACTAGTATGTGAGGATGAGTGGTAAGGATCGACGTACAAATTACCTCTAGAAGTAGAATGTCTGAAGAGGTCAATTGTATTACACTGAACGTGTTTCCTGATTTACACAATAAAAAACTATAACTATAAAGAACCCAGGAATTTAGCAAAAGTACTAAAAAATGCTAAAATTTAGTATTTTTGTACTGGATTATTTCGTCAATTACTTTGTAATTTTCTAGCAATGGTATTAAATTATTAACTAATATATACTTAGTTAGAAATGCCATTTCACAAAGATACTGTTTTTCTTGATAGGTTTAACTATTGTAACATTTAAAATTGAAAAACTTGAGTTTAAGCTTCATTCATTGTTTAATATTTTCGTTGAAATACTAAAAACTTTTGATTGGTGGGCGATGACGGACTCGAACCGCCGACACTCTCGGTGTAAACGAGATACTCTACCAGCTGAGCTAATCGCCCATATTTTTTATTAATTAGTAAAATAACCTCATTTATAATTCATAAGAAGTATATAAATAATTTAGCAAAATTTTATTAGTTTTTGCTTTTAAATTACTATAAAGTGTTATTTACTTTCAAACTTTTTATTTGCCTTGATAATCTGCTGATTTTTCTTGAGGCGGTATTTAATTTAATTATATTTTTTTTCACACCTTGCATTATCTTAGACTGAGCAACAGATAAAGCTATGTTAGCATTTTCTTTATTACCAAGACTGATTTCATGTACAACTTTCTTTATAAAAGTTTTTATTGCACTAGATCGTTTTTTATTGATTAGAGTTCTTTTTACTGTTTGTCTAGCAGCTTTTTTTGCTGAAGAATGATTAGCCATCACCGAGTCCCTTATATTTTAATTTTTAATTTCTTCATTAGCATCTTGCTGTATATTTCCTTTAGCATTAATATCTCTATCTACAAATTCAATATATGCTATCGGTGCTAAATCACCATAACGGAATCCGGCTTTTATTATTCTAGTATAACCGCCAGGTCTATCTTTATATCTGGTACCTAAAATATTTATAAGCTTTTCTACTGCTGTTTTATCTTTTATTTTTGATAAAACGCTTCTTCTTACCATTAAATCAGCTTTTTTAGCTTTAGTAATTAGAGTTTCAATATAAGGTCTTAATTCCTTAGCTTTTGGTAAAGTAGTTTTAATTTGTTCATGGGTTACAAGTGCTACAGCCATATTAGCGAGCATTGCTTGCCGATGACTACTTGTTACATTTAACTTTCTGCCTTTAATTTTATGTCGCATTTTTTAGTCCTTAATTATAAGAATCTTCATAACGTTTAGATAATTCCTGAATATTTTCCGGTGGCCAATCCGGTACATCCATACCGAATCTTAAATTAAATTTTGCCAATATTTCTTTAATCTCATTTAAAGATTTTCTACCGAAATTTGGAGTTCTTAGCATATCGGATTCCGTTCTTTTTACTAGATCCCCTATATATATTATATTATCATTTTTCAAACAATTTGCCGATCTAACCGATAATTCCAATTCATCAACTCTCTTAAGTAAATAAGGTGAAAATGGTAACGCATCAGTTTTAACTTGCTTATCTTCTTCCTGTTCTTCAAAAGAAATAAATAATTGTAATTGCTCCTGTAAAATACGTGCAGCTAAACCTACAGCCATCTCAGGTAATACATCACCGTTAGTTTCTACAAACATAATTAATTTATCATAATCGGTAACCTGACCTACCCTAGTATTTTCTACCTTATAAGTCACACTCTTTACCGGATTAAATAAAGCATCTATAGCTATTTCACCAATAGGTAAATTATCCTCATAACTATTTGTGCTAAGTACATATCCTTTACCAATCTTGCAAGTTAATTCCATTTCAAGCTGCTTGTCCTTAGCTAGATCACAAATTACATGATCCGGATTCAGTATTTCTACATCATGACCTGTTTCAATCATACCGGCCGTTACAACACAAGGTCCTGTTGCTTTTAATTTCATGATACGTTTTTCTGCAACATGCATTTTTACTTCAATACCTTTAATGTTTAAAATCACTTCCGATACATCTTCTTTTACACCGGGTATAGAAGAAAATTCATGTTCTATAGCAGGGATCTTTATAGACGTGATAGCTGCTCCTTGTAAGGAAGAAAGTAATACTCTTCTCATAGCATTACCGAGTGTTAAACCAAAACCTCTTTCTAAAGGTTCAACTACAATTTTAGCTTTATTATTGGTTTCTGGAAAATTTTCATAAGCGACTTTATTCGGCTTTATTAAAGTATTCCAATTTTTACTTAACGATAACATTTAATACCTATGATTCTCTTATACTCGTCTTCTTTTTGGCGGTCTTACTCCATTATGAGCAATTGACGATACATCTAAAATTGATGTAACCACAAAATTTTGTCCGAATAAAGCTCTCATTGCTGATTCACGCTGAGCCCCCGGTCCTCCAATCCTAATAGAAATAGTTTTTAGACCATATTCTTTTGCTTTTTCCGATGCTCTATCAATTGTTACTTGAGCTGCATAAGGTGTTGCTTTTCTTGCCCCTTTAACCCCATTCCCTCCCGCCGATGCAGAAGAAATAGTATTACCTTGAATATCAGTAAATGTTACTATAGTATTATTAAATGATGCTCGGATATGCACAACACCAAGAGTGATAGTTTTTTTCTTTTTCTTAACTTTAACCGTCTGATTCATTATTTATACTCTATACTTAAACTATTATTTTACAGCTTTTTTCTTTCCGGCTATCGCAATAGCTTTACCTTTTCTAGTTCGAGCATTAGAATGCGTGTTCTGTCCTCTCACCGGCAACTTACGTATATGTCTAAGTCCTTGATAACATCTTATATCTTTCTTTTTCTTAATATTAAGCGTAACTTCTCGTCTTAAATCACCCTCAACTTTATACTCACTTTCAATAATATTACGTAAGCCTATTAACTCTTGATCTGTCAGTTCTTTCACTTTTTTATCTTTCGATATTTTTACTTTATTACAGATCTCTGCTGCCATAGTAGACCCAAGACCGTAAATGTAAGTTAAACTCACAACTAAACGTTTATTATCAGGAATATTAACACTTGCAATTCTTGCCACAAATAATCTCCAACATTTTACTGGTAACTAAAAGATAATATAAAAATCTTTGATAAAGTCAATTTATTTTTAGTATTTTCTGTATATCAATTTCTATTTCTTGTTCATTTTTACTTCCATTAACTATATAAAAATTACCACTATTTTTATAATAATCTATTAACGGATATGTTTCTGTTTTATATACTTCAATTCTTTTTTTTATTACTTCTTCATTATCGTCTTTTCTATAATCAAATGTACTTGAACCGCAAACATCACATACATTATCAGTTTTAGGCTGCAAGAAGTACCTATTATATATTTTACCGCAATTTTTACAACTATATCTTCCTAAAATTCTTTTAATTAATAATTCATCTGAAACATCAAAATATATTATTTTGATTTTTTCTTTAATAAATGATTCAAAAAATTTCGCTTGCTCTAAATTACGCGGATATCCATCTAATATGTAGCCGTTTTTATATTCAGAGGATAATAAAAAATTTTTGATTACTTGATTAACTATTTCATTAGGGATAAGCTCCCCTTGCTTAACATAATTATTAATTAACTCTGCTTCACTAGTTGATGTTTTAATAATTGTTCTAAATATATCACCGATTGCTATATGTGGTAAATCAATTTTTTTAACTATCTTTTTTCCTTGTGTGCCCTTTCCCGCTCCTGGAGGACCTAAAAAAATTACTATCACTATTTAAGCTCATTTTTAATTTTTTAATTTTACTTTCTTCATTAAACCTTCATACTTACTACTAAATAAGTAAGTTTGAATCTGAGTCATAGTATCAAGTACCACGTTCACTACAATTAAAAAACTCGTACCTCCTAAAGAAAGAGAGATTACATATTTATTCATTAATAGCTCCGGAATTACACATATTACACTTAAATATATTCCACCTATAACCGTAAGCCTTGTAAGTATATAATCAAAATAATCAGACGTATTTTTTCCTGGTCTTTTACCTGGAATATAAGCACCGTATTTTCTTAAATTATTAGCAGTTTCTTCAGAATTAAATACTATTGCAGTATAAAAAAAACTAAAAAACATAATTAATGCTACATATAATAAAATATATACAGGTTTGCCATGTCCTAAGTAATAAGTAAGCATGCCCATAGTTTCTGAATTACTATTAGAAAAATTAGCAAGCGTAGCAGGAAATAGTAAAATTGAACTAGCAAATATTGGAGGTATTACACCAGAAGTATTTAACTTGAGAGGCATATGGGTTGCTTCGCCTCCATAAATTTTATTTCCTACTTGTCTTTTAGGATACTGCACCAATAATTTTCTTTGGGCTTTTTCAAAAAATATAATTATAGCTATTAATACAACTACTCCAATACAAACAGCTATCGCTATTAAAGGCGATAATGCTCCTTTTCTTGATAATTCAAACATACTAATAATAGCACTAGGTACTCCTGAAATTATACCTATAAATATAATTAAAGACGTACCATTACCTATTCCGCGTTGTGTAATTTGTTCTCCTAACCACATTAATAGCATCGTGCCTACAACTAAAGTAATTACGGTTGTAACTCTAAAGAAAAAACCCGCTAAGATTACTACAGGACCAGTATTTGTTACAATCGACTCTAAACTTAGAGCAACTCCATAAGCCTGAAAAGAAGCAAGCAGAACCGTTAAATATCTCGATAGCTGATTTACTTTTCTTTTACCGACTTCCCCTTCTTTTTTTAAATTTTCCAAAGGTTTATATGCAACTGACATTAATTGGATAATAATTGAGGCAGTAATATACGGCATAATTGCTAAAGCAAAAATGGACATTCTACCTAGCGATCCTCCGGATAGCATATTAAACATTCCGAGTATTCCGGATTGATTCTTTGCAGCCACACTACTTAAAGCAATTGAATCTATACCAGGTATAGGTATAAAAGACCCAAATCTACATACTATAAGAATGAGAATAGTAAAAACAATGCGACTAACTAAATCATTACCGGATTTTTTAGAAAAATTCTGCCCCATATACTATAATAATTTTCCACCTGCTTTCTCGATTAAATCCTTAGCTTTAGAAGAATAAGCATCTAATTTTAATGATAGAGGAGCAGCGAAATCATCACTACAAATAGATAATAATTTCACTAATTGCTTATTATTTTTATTATTAACTACTCTGGCTTCTACCAATTTTTCTTTCGTAATATTATCATCAGCACTTAAACGCCCGTCGGCTAATGCTTCTTCAATATTATAAATATTTATTATATTGTATTTTTTAGTTGAAATACAATTAAACCCTCTTTTAGGTAGTCTTTTGATCATAGGTGTTTGACCACCTTCAAAACCTTTTATTGCAACGCCGGATCGAGATTTTTGACCTTTAATTCCTCTACCGCCGGTTTTTCCTTTACCACTACCAATACCGCGTGCTATTCTTTTCTTATTTTTTTTAGCACCTATATTATTATATAATTCATTTAATTTCATTTAAAAACTCTAATTACATATTTTCTATTTTTAACAAATGCTTTACTTTTTTAACCATCCCTTTGATTGAATTAGTATTTGCAAGAATAACGCTCTTATTAATTTTGTTTAAACCAAGCCCAACTAATATCAACCTTTGATCATACTTACGACCTATAGCACTTTGAACTTGAGTAATTTTTATATTATTGATCTTATTATTCATAACTTCACCTTACTTATGCAACATAATTCATTAACTTTCAGCAGATTTTACAGATATTTCATTTACTTTTTTATCTCTTCTCATAGCAATAGATTTTGGTGATGCAAGTTTATTTAATGCATCAAATGTTGCAGAAATCATTGCGTAAACATTCGTTGAACCTATTGATTTAGCAACAATATCATGAACGCCTAAAGAGTCAAAAATTGCTCTCATAGATCCTCCGGCTATAACGCCTGTACCGGCTTTAGCTCTTCTTAAAATCACTTTAGCAGCTCCACTTTTACCGACAACGTCATGGTGAATGGTCCTATTTTGATATAACGGTACTTTCATTATTCTCTTTTTAGCGGCTTGTTTTGCCTTTCCTCGAGCTTCATTTACTTCTTTAGCTTTTCCGTGTCCTGCTCCGACTCTGCCGGCTTTATCACCGACCACTACATAAGCAGAAAAAGCAAAGCTTCTACCGCCTTTTACTACTTTTGTAACTCTATTTACATCAACTAAAACTTCACTTAAAGTCTCGTCATTTTTTTTAACTTTAGACATTACTACAACCTTATAACCTAAAATTTTATTTTCTCTCTAGCTGCATCAGCTAGAGCTTTTACAACACCGTGATACTTATATCCGCCTCTATCAAACACTACGGCTTTTATCCCTGCAGAATCAGCTTTTTTTGCTATTTCTTCGCCTACTTTGATAGCATTTTCAATATTACAATGAGATTTTTTTAATTTTTTTATTTTCTCATCTAAAGTTGAAGCAGCAGCAATCGTTATAGACTTAGCATCATCAATAATTTGTGCATATATATGTCTACCTGACTTAAATATTGATAATCTAACTCTATTAGATGTTTTAGATATTTTATGTCTTATTCTACTTCTTCTTTTTTCAAATTTTAGCTTAGCACTACGCATATTTAACTCTTAAATTTAATTTTTCTTACCTTCTTTACGCGGTATAAATTGATTTTCAAATTTAATTCCTTTTCCTTTATAAGGCTCAGGTGGTCTCTGTTTTATAATAATTGAAGCAAATTGTCCTAATTTTTCTTTATCTGTTCCCTCAAGAATAATAATATTTTGCTTAGGCATCTCTATGTTAATATCTGAAGGTATTTCAATTTTTGTATTATGGCTTTTAGCAAGCATTAAATTTAAATATTTACCTTTTACCATCGCCCTGTAACCGACTCCGTTAATTTCGAGTTTAAGCTTAAAACCTTCTTTAACGCCGGTAACCATATTTGATATTATGCTTCTTGCAGTACCCCACATAGCACGTGCATTTTTATTTGCGACTAAAGGTTTTACTAAAAGCTTATTTTCTGCCAATGAAATTGCTATATTACCTTTAAAAGTTTTTGATAATTCGCCTTTAGGTCCGGATATTTTTACTTCTAAATCATTTAAACCAATTTTTACACCTTCAGGTATAGTAATTGGCAATTTTCCAACACGTGACATTTTTTACCTTAAAATACTTTACAAATTACTTCGCCGCCGACATTTTTAATATGAGCTTCTCTATCAGACATAACACCATAAGGAGTAGAAAGAATATATATACCCATATTATTATAATATCCTTTCAAATCTTTAATAGCAGAATATACTCTTTTGCCAGGCTTTGATACTCTATGAATTTCGCATATAGAAGCATCGCCATTAACAGAGTATTTTAAAGCTACCTCAGTATAACTAATATTATTTTTTTGAGTAGTTATATAATCTTTTATATAACCTTCTTTTTGCAAAACATCTAAAATTGAAGTTTTAATTTTAGAACTAGGAAAAGAAACATTTATCAATTTGCTTTTATAAGCATTTCTAATTCTAGTCAACATATCTGCTACATTATCCGTCATTGACATATGATTTACCTATCGACTTTTACCAACTTGACTTAACTACACCAGGAACTAAGCCTCTGCCTATTAATTCTCTAAGCTTATTCCTCGATATACCAAACTTTCTTGTAACACCTCTTGGTCTACCTGTAAGCTCACATCTATTTCTTATTCTAGTAGATGATGAATTTCTAGGTAATTGTGCAAGTGACATTACCAAAGAAAAACGCTCTTCTAATGAAATATTTTTATCATAAATTTTACTTTTTAGTGCTAAACGTTTATTATGTAATCTTTGTGATTTTTTTTTCCTACTTTCGTTCTTTTTTATAGAACTTACTTTTGCCATTATATATATCCTAAAAATTAATTATAAAAAGGTAAATTAAACCCTGATAACAAAAATTTACTTTCTTGATCTGTTTTAGCAGATGTAACGATTGTAATATCCATACCTCTTATTGTATCGATTTTATCGTAATTAATTTCAGGAAAAACTATCTGCTCTTTTAATCCAAAAGTAAAATTCCCTTTACCATCAAAACTTTTATAAGAAAAACCGCGAAATTCCTTAACACGGGGTAATGCAACAATTACTAACCTCTCTAAAAAATCATACATTCTATCTTTACGTAATGTAACCTTGCAACCTATTTTCATATTTTCGCGTAACTTAAAAGTTGCAATAGATTTTCTTGCTAACGTTACAACCGGCTTCTGACCGGAAATCAAAGTAAGATCATTTACTGCATTATTAATTACTTTGGAATCGGCTGTTGCTTCCCCTACTCCCATATTTATAACAATTTTCTTAATTTGCGGTATTTCGTGTTTATTTTTATAAGCAAATTTTTTTTGTAAGTTTTCAATAATTTTTTGCTGATATAATTCTTTAAATCTTAACATTATTTACCTTCCTTACCAATAATTTCCCCTGATTTCTTTGCTACTCTAACCTTAGAACCGTCTTCTAAGAATTTAAAAGCTACCTTGGTAGGGTTACCGGTTTTTGGATCGATATGTGCAATATTTGAGATATGTATAGGTAATTCTTTAGTTATTATCCCACCTTCACTCATTTGATTAGATTTAGTATGCTTTTTTACTATATTTACTCCAGAAACAATTACTTTACTGTCCTCCGGGAACACTTTTAATATTTTACCTTTTTTTCCTTTGTGCTTTCCGGTAATAACAACAACTTCATCACCTTTTTTTACTTTTAATTTAATCATTTATAACACTTCCTCTGCAAGCGACATTATTCTAACATATTTTTTCGCTCTAAGTTCTCTTGTAACAGGACCAAAAACTCTAGTACCGATAGGTTCATCTTGTTTATTCAAAAGCACTAATGCGTTTTGATCAAATTTTATTGTACTACCGTCAGGTCTTACTACTCCAGTCTTTGTACGAACAATCACGCCTTTATAAACATCACCCTTTTTAACCTTACCGCCGGGTATAGCGTCTTTAACAGATACAACTATAACATCACCCAGCTTTGCCACCATATGGTGAGAGCCACCTAAAACTTTAATACACATAACTTTTTTAGCACCGGAATTATCTGCAACTTCCAAGATGCTCTGCATTTGAATCATAAACTACTTCCAATTTTTTATATACGAGAAATAAAATAAACAATCTACCTTATAAAGTCAAAGATTAAAAAACTTTATTCCCCATTTACCACTACCCATGTTTTGGTTTTTGAGATAGGCCGACTTTCAATTATACTAACTTTATCTCCTTCTTGATATTTATTTTCTGAATCATGAGCAGCATATTTTTTAGATACTTTCACAAATTTTTTATAAATAGGATGCTTAAACTTTCTTTCTACTTTTACTGTAACCGTCTTATCAGCTTTTGAACTTATAACCACGCCTTGTAACACTCTTTTCGGCATTTTAATATTCCTCACTATTAGCTCTTTTTGTTAATTCAGTTTTAATACGTGCTATAGACTTTTTGACTAACGAAAACCTACTAGTATTTTTTAAATCACCTAAAGCTTGTTGAAATCTTAAATTAAACAATTCTTTTTTTAAAAGATTAAGGTTTTTATAAAGCTCTTCTATTGTTTCAGTAGATAACTTACTTCTTAATAATTTTAAATCATTCATAACGTCTCACTATCCTTGTTCTAACAGGTAATTTTGCACTTGCAAGCTCCAAAGCTCTAAGTGCAACATTTTCTTCTACCCCTTCAATTTCAAACATAATTCTTCCAGGCGAAACTCTAACTGCAAAAAATTCAGGAGAACCTTTACCTTTACCCATTCTTACTTCGGCAGGCTTTTTAGAAACGGGAACATCCGGAAAAATGCGAATCCATAATCTTCCTTGCCTTTTCATACATCTAGTAGCAGCTTTTCTTCCTGCTTCTATTTGTCTTGCAGTAACACGCCAACCATCTATAGATTTTAGACCAAATGATCCAAAAGCAAGCGTCGTACCTGCTTTTGCTGTTGAAGCAACCCTACCCTTATGAGCTTTTCTAAATTTTTGTTTTTTCGGAGCTAACATTTTAATACTTAAAATTAATTATATCTTTTATTTTCTGTATATTCACCTTTATAAATCCACACTTTAACCCCTATAACTCCATAAGTAGTTATAGCCTCAGCTGTTGAATAATCAATATCAGCTCTTAAAGTATGTAACGGCATTCTTCCTTCTATATACCATTCGGTTCTAGCAATTTCAGCACCTCCAAGTCGTCCTGAACAACTAACCCTGATACCTTGTCCACCTTGTTTAAATGAAGCCTGAATTGCTGTTTTCATGGCTTTTCTAAAAGAAACTCTTTTTTCAAGCTGTAGTGCTATAGTTTGAGCTACTATAGCAGCATCTATATTAAATTTTCGAACTTCGTGAATATTTATATAAACTTCTTTTAAAGAAGTCATTTTCTCGATAGCTTTTTTTAGCTTATCAATTTCACTACCGTTTCTACCGATAATGATATTTGGTTTTTTGGCATTAATATTAATTATAATACTTTTATTAGAAGGGCGTTCAATTAAAACTCTACTAATTTGGGCTTGATTAAAACCCTTATTTATTAAATCCCTAATTTTTAAATCTTGTATAAAAAGAGTTTTATAATGTTTTTCTGCATATAATATGGAATCCCAACCTTTAATTAAAGTCGGTCCAACTCTAAAACCATGTGCACAAACTTTCTGCCCCATTTTAATTATCCTCTTTTTCTGTAACAGTTATATAAAGATTACTAAAAAACTTATTTATTCTAGTTGCTCTTCCTTTTGCTCTTGGCATAACTCTTTTCATTACTAAAGCCTTACCTACAGTCGCTTTAGTAATAACCAATCTATCTATATCTAGACCTAAATTATTTTCAGCATTTGCAACAGCAGATTGTAAACAATCTTTTACAACTTTTGCAATTCTTTTAGGAGAAAAAGTTAATTGTACCAATGCTTCAGATACTTTCATATTTCTAATCAAGGCTGCAACTAAATTGAGCTTCCTTGAACTTACTCTAATAGATTTAGCTTGTGCCGTAGCAAAATTTTTATTTTCCTGTACCATATAAATCTTTATTTTCTTTTGACTTTTTTATCTGCTCCATGACCGTGAAATGTTCTAGTAGGGGCAAACTCACCTAATTTTCTTCCAACCATTTCTTCATTTACAGAAACCGGAATAAATTTATTTCCATTATGAACAGAAAAGGTAAACCCTACAAAAATAGGTAAAATCGTTGATCTTCTAGACCAAGTTTTAATCATTTCAGATTTACCTGATCCCATTAATTTTTGAACTTTCTTGATTAAATAACCGTCTACAAAAGGCCCTTTCCATATTGAACGTGCCATACTAATACCTAATTAATTTAAAATCTATTTTCTTTTCTTTACGATAAATTTTGAAGTACGTTTATTTTTACGTGTCTTCTTACCCTTTGTTGGGAATCCCCAAGGAGTAACAGGATGGCGACCTCCTGAAGTTTTACCTTCACCACCGCCATGAGGGTGATCTACAGGATTCATTGCTACACCTCTAACATGCGGTCTCCAACCTAGCCATCTATTTCTACCTGCTTTGCCTAAATTAATATTTTTTTGATCCGGGTTAGATATACTACCTATAGTAGCTTTACAATCTAAAGGTACTAACCTAAATTCACCTGATCTTAATTTAATCTGAGCATATCCTGAATCTTTACCCACTAGATCTACTGAAGTACCTGCAGACCTTGCAATTTGACCGCCCTTGCCGACTTTCATTTCAACATTATGTAAAGTAGTACCGATAGGAATGCATTTTAAAGGTAAACAATTTCCTATTTTTATATCAGCATATTGACTTGATATTACTCTATCACCTACAGATAATTTTTGTGGTGCTAGAATATAAGAATATTCCCCATCTTCATATTTTATTAAAGCAATAAAAGCAGTTCTATTAGGGTCATACTCTATTCTTTCAACAATAGCAGAAATATCAATTTTATTTCTTTTAAAATCAATAATACGATATAATTTTTTGTGTCCTCCACCTCTGTGCCAAGAAGTAATTCTACCTTGATTATTTCGTCCACCGGTTTTAGATATACCTTTGGTCAAAGATTTTAAAGGTCTGCCTTTCCATAAACTAGTTTTATCAACTTGAACTAACTCTCTAAGAGAAGGAGTAATTGGATTAAAGTTTTTTAAAGCCATTTATTTAATTCCTCCGGCAAAATCGATATTATGGTCTTTTTCTAATGTAACAATAGCTTTCTTTCTATTGATTTGAGTCCCTATAATTCCTTTAAATCTTTTCTTCTTACCTTTAACGTTTAAAATATTCACTTTTTTTACTTTTACTTTAAATATTTCTTCTATAGCCTTTTTAAGGGTAAGTTTTTCAGCAAATTTATCTACATAAAAAGCATATTTATTTTGTTCCGAAAGGGTTGTAGTTTTCTCTGTAATAATAGGTTTTCTAATTAAATCGTAGTATTTATAAGAACTCATCTTAACCTCTCTTCTAAAACACTCACTGCTTCTTGTGATAATAGGACATATTCATGTCGTATTATATCATAAACATTGGCTCCTATTTGTGGAACAATCACAGTATTATAAATATTTTTTGCAGCTAAAGAAAAATTAATATCTACTTCATTTCCGTCTATTACAAAGAAACTTTTCCCTTGAAATTTGTTTAATATATTTACAAGAGCAGCAGTTTTAGGCTTATCTAGCTTTAAAGAATCTATTACTAATAATTTTCCTTCAGCGCATTTCTCGGATAAAGCATGAATTAAACCAAGTTTTCGTACTTTTTTAGGTAATTTCGTTGCATGACTACGTACTCTAGGTCCATGAGCTACACCACCACCACGCATCTGTACCGATCTCAAGGAGCCTTGTCTTGCATTACCTGTACCTTTTTGCTTAAACGGTTTTTTTGTGGTTCCTAATACTTCTGATACTGTTTTAGTTTTGTGGTTACCGGACATTGCCTTAGCTCTCTGCCAATCAATAACCTGCTTTATTATATCATCTCTGATAAATTCAACAGCAAATATATCTTCATTTAAGCTAATCTCACCAACTTCTTCATTAGCAAGACTTAATATTTTAGTTTTCATCTTTATTTTAACCTTATACAGTCTTATATAAAACTTTTATATAAATAATATTGCATGGCGTTTTGTTAATGTGTTAATCTTTAACCTCAACAAACATGTCTAAATATCTATTATACAGTTATTGAAATCTTTTTTATTGCATCTTTTACTGAAAGATACGAATTTTTGTGACCGGGTATACTACCCTGAATCATAATAAGCTTACGCTCTTTATCAACGGCAAATATTTTCAAATTTTGAATAGTAACTTGGTTACATCCCATATGACCGGCCATTTTTTTGCCTTTGAAAACCTTTCCTGGATCTTGTCTTTGTCCTGTAGAACCATGCGAACGATGGGATATCGAAACACCGTGAGAAGCTTCAAGACCTCTAAAATTATGTCTTTTCATACTACCGGCAAATCCTTTACCTATAGTAGTTGCCGTTATATCCACAAATTGTCCTGCCGTAAAATGGTCTACTTCTAGACTTGCTGCTATATCAATAAAATTCTCTTCAGAAATTCTAAATTCTTTTAATTTAGTTTTAGGAGAGATTTTAGCATTAGCAAAAACTTGTCTCATAGGTTTGGTTACTCTAGATATTTTTTTATCTTTTACACCTATAACCAAAGCATTATATCCATGTTTTTCTAGAGTTTTATGTCCTACTACTTGACAATCATCAACTTTTACTAATGTTAAAGAAATTCTTTCGCCTTTATCATTAAAAACACTAGTCATCCCAATTTTTTGAGCAATTATACCGGTTCTCATTTATTCCCCACTCTCTAATTCAATCACTACATCAACACCTGCTGCTAAATCAACTTTACTTAAAGCATCGACAACCGCCGGATTCGGATCACCTATAATTAATAATCTTTTATGCTTTCTAATTTCAAATTGCTCTCTTGACTTCTTATGTACATGAGGAGACCTATTTACGGTAAATCTTCCAATTTTTTTAGGTAACGGAATAGGACCATTAATGTTAGCAAACGTTCTTTTAACAGCACTCACTATCTCTTTTGTAGCTTGATCAAGAATACGGTGATCAAATGATTTTAAACGAATTTTGATTTTATTTTTCATTCAGTAAACCTAATATTTAAACAGCAAGATATTTTTTTAGACATCTTTCCAAACTGTACTGCTAGAGGTAATTTGTACGTCGATCCGGCACTCGAATCCTCACGTCCGTTATATACGCTGCGGTTCTGCATTCCGTACCTCCTTCAAATTCTTCTCTATAAGCCGGTTCGGAAAAATGTCTATTACATCTTAAAATATAAATACCTATTATTAAAAAATAATAGGTATTTATAAAATCAATTAATTATTTATTTTAGTGACTACGCCGGCACCCACTGTTCTACCACCTTCACGTATAGAGAATTTCAACCCTTCCTGCATCGCAATCGGTTTAATTAATTCCACTGTAAAATTAGCATTATCTCCAGGCATAACCATCTGCTTATCAGCAGGCAATTTTATTGTACCGGTAACATCTGTTGTTCTAAAATAGAACTGCGGACGATAGTCATTAGTAAATGGGGTATGACGTCCACCTTCTTCTTTACTAAGCACATATACTTCAGCTTCAAACTTATCATGCGGTTTTATGCTACCAGGTTTTGCGAGAACTTGTCCTCTTTCAACTTCTTCTCTTTTTGTACCGCGTAGTAATATACCGACATTATCTCCGGCTTGTCCTTCATCAAGTAATTTTCTGAACATTTCTACACCGGTACAGGTAGTTTTTTGCGTATCTTTTAGACCGACTATTTCAATTTCCTCACCTACCTTAATTATTCCTGACTCTACTCTACCAGTTACAACAGTACCTCTTCCTGAAATAGAAAATACATCTTCTATTGGCATTAAGAAAGGTTTATCCGTAGCTCTTACAGGCTGCGGTATATAGCTATCTACTGCATCCATTAGCTCATTAATAGCTTTTTCACCTTCAGGCTTTCCTTCTAAAGCTTGAAGTGCAGAACCTTTAATAATAGGTATTTCATCACCCGGGAAACCATATTTTGATAATAATTCCCTTACTTCCATCTCTACTAGTTCTAATAGATCAGGATCATCCACCATATCTATTTTATTTAAGAATACTACCATAGCAGGCACACCTACCTGTTTTGCTAGTAATATATGCTCTCTAGTTTGCGGCATAGGACCATCAGCAGCAGAAACTACTAATATTGCACCGTCCATCTGAGCGGCACCGGTTATCATGTTCTTTACATAGTCAGCGTGTCCCGGACAATCTACGTGTGCATAGTGTCTATTTTGAGACTCATATTCTACGTGTGCAGTAGAAATAGTTATACCTCTTTCTTTTTCTTCAGGAGCAGCATCAATTTGATCATACGCTGTAGCTTGTGCTCCACCTGTCTTAGCAAGTACTATAGTTATTGCTGCTGTTAAGGAAGTTTTACCGTGATCTACGTGACCGATCGTACCTATATTAACGTGCGGTTTAGTTCGTTCAAATTTTGCTTTTGCCATATTATTACTCTCTACAATTTTTTAGGTTTAATACAAGTTATTTTTTTATAAGTGCATTTCTTTGCTAAATTCATTTGTTACCACTATCTCTGGAGCGGGTGATGGGAATCGAACCCACACAGCCAGCTTGGAAGGCTGGAACTCTACCATTGAGCTACACCCGCATTGTGGCACTATTAATAAAATAACTTCATAAGTTATTTTGTTAACAGTGCTATATCAATTTTATTCAGATTTATAAATATACACAATTATGTTTTATTTTTAAATAAAATGATATGCTTCCCTGAACCATTTAAGTGGTGGAGGGAGAAGGATTTGAACCTTCGAACGCGTACGCGGGCAGATTTACAGTCTGCTGCCATTGACCACTCGGCCACCCCTCCTAAAGAACTTTACTGTATTAAATAGACTAATTCACTGTAAAATACAATATATAATTAGTATTAGGACTTAATAAAACTTCTTGCCGAATCATCAAATAAACAAATAACAGCTTGCACATTTATTTAGTTGTAACTTTCTATAATAAATAGTAGTTTCTGTCAAGAACAAATTACTGACGGTTTTCAATAAGATGCAAAATAAAAAACTTGATTCTAAACATTGTTATTATATGTATGGGAAACATCCTGTATTTTCTGCTCTAAATAATCCAAAACGTCAAATTGACAATATCTTATGCACTAGGGAAATTTTTGAGACAAATAAAAAATTAATAGGTACTAGAGCTTATGAAATTGTTAATAACGATATTTTATCTAAATTACTGGAAAACCAAACACATCAAGGCATAGCTGCAAAAATTAGACCAATTTTTTCTTACAATTTAGAGGACATAGATATAACAAATCCAAAATGTAAAATTGCGATTCTTGATCAAATAACAGACACACAAAATATTGGAGCAATTATTCGTAGTGCCGCTGCTTTTGATATAAATGCTATAATATTACCTCAAGATAATTCTCCAAATGAAAGCGGCGGCATTGCTAAAGTGGCTTGCGGTACTTTAGAATTAATACCTATAATTAAAGTTACTAACTTACGCTCATGTATGAATTATCTTAAAAAACACGGCTTTTGGATTATAGGTCTAACAGGTTCTGCAAATGACTACTTTACTGATAAATTAATTTCCGACAAAATAGTATTGGTATTTGGCTCAGAAGATAAAGGCATACGAAGATTAGTTGCAGAAACATGTGATTATTTAGCCAAAATCCCTATTTCTCAGAGAGTAGAAAGTCTGAATGTATCAAATGCCGCTTCTATAATTTTTCATTCATTACATAAATAATATTTTTAATAAATCAAATATTGTTTTTTATTTACTTCGATATAAATATTTAGTCTACTAAAATTAAAGTCATAAACTTGTATTATATCAATTAATTTGAGAGAAAAGTCATGAAAAGGGAACCAAATGAACAAATTATCGAGAGTTTTGAAAAACAATTAGACATATTTATAAATGCACTTACAGAAAAAGAGATAACAACAGCTATATTAAACAATTTTTTTGATAAAGTGATCAATAACCTCAAGAATGAAAGATTAATTAATGATACTATATTTGATATATATCAAGGTAAAGCAGTAATTACTAAACCTATATATTCCGATTATATAGCATCTTCCGAACCTAAATATAACGAACATTGGCAAAAATTTTATAGTTTTAATCGTAATCTTATGATAGAAAGCACATTAATATTTATTGCTAAGAATCTAAAAAAAGCTTCTTTAAAAGACAAATTATATTATAGCTTTGCTAAATTAGCCCAGCAATTAGACTTGAATGCAGTAAGTGATCATTTTATGAAAAAAATAGATTATTATATAACATTTAACAATTTATGAAAAATTACAGAACCGAAAGTGATTCTTTTGGAGAAATTCAAATAGAAGAAAAATTTTATTGGGGGGCTCAAACTCAAAGATCTTTAGAAAATTTTAAAATAGGCAAGCAAAAAATGCCTGAAATTTTAATTCGTGCTCTTGCTATTTTAAAAAAATGTGCAGCACAGGTTAATCATGAGTTTGGTGATTTAGAAGCTAAAATCGCTATAAGTATAGATAAAGCCACGGATAGAATCTTAGAAGGCGAATTTGAGGATAATTTTCCTTTAGTAGTTTGGCAAACAGGTTCAGGAACGCAAACAAACATGAATATGAACGAGGTTATTGCCTCTATTGCCAACGAAGAATTAACAGGCAAGAAAGGCGGCAAATCTCCAGTACATCCTAACGATCATGTTAATAAAGGACAATCATCCAACGACTCTTTTCCAACCGCTATGCATATAGCAACCGTACTTGCAACTAAACAGCAACTGATACCAGCTTTGAATAATATACTGACCTCTTTGCAGGATAAGTCAAAAGATTGGGACAAAATCATAAAAATAGGACGTACCCACTTGCAGGATGCAACTCCTTTAACTCTTAAACAAGAATTCTCCGGATATATTACACAAATAGAGTATGCTTTAGAACGCACAGAAAATGCACTACAAAAAGTTTATCTACTTGCCCAAGGAGGCACAGCAGTCGGTACAGGTATTAACTCAAAAATAGGCTTTGATATAAAATTTGCCGAGAAAGTGGCAGAGTTTACTAAACACCCCTTTAAGACGGCTCCTAATAAATTTGAAAGTCTAGCTGCTCACGACGCACTAGTAGAATTTTCAGGAACTCTTAATACTATAGCAGTTAGCTTAATGAAAATAGCAAATGATATAAGACTGCTCGGCTCCGGTCCAAGATGCGGTCTTGGTGAGCTACATTTACCTGAAAATGAACCTGGTTCTTCTATTATGCCCGGTAAAGTAAACCCTACACAAGTCGAAGCTTTAACAATGGTGTGCAGTCAGGTGATGGGAAATCATGTTACGGTTACTATTGCCGGCTCAAACGGACATCTTGAACTTAACGTATTTAAACCCGTAATAATATACAATATCCTACAATCTATAGAGCTGTTATCCGATAGCGTAAATAGCTTTGTTACTCACTGTGTTAAAGGATTAGAACCCAATATAGCACGCATTAATGATTTACGTGATAAATCTCTAATGCTTGTTACAGCTCTTAATCCGCATATAGGCTATGATAATGCTGCAAAAATTGCTAAAGAAGCACATAAACACGGGATCACTTTAAAAGAAGCAGCTAAAAAACTCAATCTTCTATCGGAAGCAAAATTTGATAAAATAGTAATACCTGAAAAAATGATTGGTCAATCTTAGGTTTTATACAAAGATATTAATTTAAACTATTAATGTTACTGTATAAAATCTTATAAATAGGGTAATATTAAATTAGTCTATTATTATATTACCTATGTGCAACAAAATTTATCTAATCAAATTAACCTACTCGAAGCAAAAACTCATTTTTCTGATCTAATACAGCGTGTACAAGACGGAGAGCAAATTACCATTTGTAAGCATAATACGCCGGTTGCAAAAATTATAACTCAAAAACCTAAAATGGATAATATAGTAGAGCAAATAAGAGAATTCCGCAAAGGCAAAACATTAGAGCTCCTTATACTATTAAAGAGCTTAGAGATGAAGGTAGAAAATGGTGAATTCTAAACCGTTTATAGCCGATTGCTCCATAACTGTCTCATGGTTCTTTTATGATGAACGTGATAAATATTCAGATTTTACATTAGATTATTGTTATAAGTTTAGAGTGATAGTACCGCCTCTTTGGAGACTTGAAGTAACTAATGTAATATTAATAGCAGAAAAACGTGCTAGAATACAATCAGTAGAGGTTATTAAAATTATAGATTTTTTAAACTCTCTCCCCATTAATATATCAAATTTAAATTTTTCCATACATGAAATGAAACTGCAAGAGCCAACAATCTTACTACATATGATACAACTTATTTATTAACTACCATGCATGAAGGTACTTCCTATGGCCACTAACGATAAAGCATTAATCAAAGCATGTCATAATAACGGCATTCCACTATTATATAGTGAATTAGCTTGA
>NZ_BCMR01000027.1:0-14320 GCF_001653015.1 Rickettsia sp. Tenjiku01 | reverse complement strand
ATTCTAGCTTCCTCTACTTCTAATAGTTTATCTTCTAAATCCAAATACTCTAATTTCTTGTCAAGCTCGGCACTTCTGAATAATGGTATAGGTAATTTTCGTTTACTAGTATTCGTGTAACTTATAGATGGCTTAGGTTGCTCTGTCTTATATATTGTTTCTGATGCTAAATTCTCATAACTAACCGACTCATATATAGTAGATAAATTAGATAATGGCTGTGTACCTTTTTTAATAGTACTATCAACCAAATTTAGTCTACCTTGTGATCTATCATTTATTATAATATTTTTATGATCTTCTCGAAATTGTTGAGCTTGCGGAGAGTTATATAGTGACCCTACATTTATAGGTGGGGTTACAGCTAAATTTTTTGGTAAGCTATCCATATTAGCAGTCGGCATAGAATGACTATTTCCCCCATTTGGATTAAATCCAACATCTACATCTGTTTCTATATTATTAAAGTGTTTATCTGCTCTGCTTTTAATAGCATCCAATTTTTTTTCTGCTTTTGCATTATAAGCTTTTATATCTTCCGGTTTTGCTTCTCGGTAATCATTTTCTATTTCCTGTAAAACTAAACTACGTGATTTTCTTTGTGAAGGACTGGTTGTTTGCAGTATTGCGGTTCTCTTTGCATCTAAAAGGCTTATAAGCTGAGTTGCCTTTTTTGTGAATCCACTAACTACACTTAAACTAGACTCCTTATGATTCTCATTTCCCCAAGCGTGGCCAAATTCTCCCTCTTGATCTACTGTTCTTTGCTTTGAGGTTTCTCCATCTCTTTTCCTTTTTCTATTCTCTGCATAATTTGTTTGCAAAATTGCCCCTACTTTTGATACAGCTCTCTTTATTATATTACCTTGTTTTTTCTTACTAGAAACTAAATAGGTACTTTCTTCAGTTAAAGTTTCTTGAGGTGCATAATGTAAATCTAGCCCTAGATCATCCTGCACACCTAAAGTTTTTGTACGCATTTTTTCTGATTGCAGTTGTTGTATCTCCGGAATACTTCCACTTACATTATTTTTCCTCGATGAGTCACTTTTAGCAACCGTTGTATTTTGTGTTGGCGTTATTAAACCAAGAGTTTCTATAGTTAACGTATCAGGTTGTTTTAGATTCTGAACGAACGCATCGCCAGCTAAATCTAAATATTCTAATCCTCTTTTATCAAGCTTTGGACTTGAAGAATATGGTGCAGAATTTTTCCAATTGTTGTCAGATCTTAAGCTTTCATCTGTAGTTGTGGTTTGTAACAATGCTGATTTTTCTTCAAAATTTGATGATATTACACTTTTAGCTGAAGACGAGCGTGATAATACTGGAGTACTGCTTTTTCTTGAATTCTCTTCATACTCTGCATAAGACTGAGATATTTCCACTTGCTCATATACTTTTTGAGTTTCTGGAATTCTAGCTTGCTGAATTTCATATAATTTCTCGAACAAATTTTCATATGCCTTTATACTAGCAAGATGTGCAACCTCACCTAATTTTTGACTAAATTGATCCGCACTAAACTTTCTCATTTCTGTTGCTAAACTATCTATTACACTATCTATTTGAGCTTGATTTGACTGATTTGGCTGTATGCTATTCAAATAATTAATGTATTGTGAAACCTTAGCCTCATAAATATCTTTTGAATGACTTGGAATAGGGTCCTCTATTTCTTGATTCGGCAACCTTACTGTATAAGGTTGCTGCTGAACTTTTATTGGCACTAAGTACCCCTCTGCATCCTCTGGTTGTTCACCTAAAATTCTCTGAACCCCATGACTTAATGGTATAGTTGGCTTTGCTTTTAGCGACTGATTATAAGTAGGACCGGTAGAACTATTATAAACAACAGGAGTTAATAACTTTAGATTTTCCTCTATCTTATTTAATTGTTCAGAATCACCATTCATTTTATCTTGCATGGCTCGTAATGCCGTTCTACTTGTTTCTTTTTTCGCACTAGCAGCTACTTCTTTAGCTTTATCTGATGCCGTTTTTATAGCTTTTTCTTGTTTCTTTATTTCTGATAACTGCTTTTGTGCTTCTTGTTTTTTCTTTTCTCTTTTTGTTCCAGCACTACTTTTTCTTGTATTATCTCTGCTTGATTTATTTTTATTAAATACACCTTGCCGAGCCTCATTAATTCTTGCTTGCTGTGCTTGAAACGCACTAACTTCGGTTGACGCCGTTGTAACTGGAACTGTTTCCTGCGATTTTATCGAAACTTTATTTGCTGGAATATCTATTTTTTCTATTTTCTGAAATAATCTATCTGCTTTATTGTTTTTACTTGTTAACTCTTTTTCAAGTTTCTTTATTTTATCTTTATTTTCACCTATTTTGATTTTTGTTTCTATCTCTTCAGCTCTTGACTTGAGTACTTTTGTTGTTTTTTGTGTTGAAGTTAGCTGCGTATACAACTTCTGCAATCGATCTTTATCTTTTTTATCTGTGGTATCTTTAATAGCCTGTGTTACTTCAGCTAACTTGATTCCTATCATCTCATTAACTCGTGATATATTACTTACCATTCCTGCTACAATTTCAGTACTGCTTTTTTTTATAGGCAACAGAAATGTCGGCTTCGGAGGAACTTCTGGTTTAACCTGTGAGCTAGATTGCACTGCCTGTTGTTGCGGGTCGCTACTGCTAAACAATAATCTTCGTGCTGCCTTTGAGTTTGTGTTTATGTTTGGTGGTGTATTAGCTCCTAAACTATCATTTGGTTTAGAATCTGAAGTAGGCTGATACGGAGTCGCCGGTGTTGATGATGGAGTACCAGGTGCCGTAGTATAAGGTTCAGGTGATGTCAGGGTAGTATTTGGTGTATCAGGTGCAGTGATAAAACTATTTGAAGCTGGGCTAACAGTAGGCGAAGACGCTGTTATTATAATCTCTGGTTTTTGAGGCATTTGTTCTGTCGATTCAAGAGTATAAGTATTTTGACTTTGTTCTGTTTTTTCAATACCTGCAAATGTTTTGCGTCTAGTAATTGGTCGTACTTTTCTTGCTTTCCCAACATCAGACTTACTACGTGCTACCACTTTATAATGTTCCTCTATAGGAACATCTTTTAATGGATTATATGCCTTAGGTTTGTTATATATTTCCATTTCTCTTATTTCAGATGGAGTATATGTGTTTATTTCTGGTTCCGGTACAATTACTGTTCCTATCTGCTGCGGGGTATTTGTCGTATCTTTGTGTCCGTTTAATTGTGACACGTGATTCAACAATTTATTACTGAGATCGATACGAAATGCTTCTTTACTCATCGCCATACCCTCAAAAGGTATTACAACTCCTACTGAAATAGAGGCGAGCAGAGAATATTTTAAAAATCTTGATTTTTTTAGTAAATATTGTTCTGTTAACTTATTCATTACAAATATCTCAATTTAAATTAAAATTTAATATACATAACGTTGGACATTATAATAAATAAGTTAATAAAAAGCAATATATAAGTTAATTTATCTTAACTTATAATTACAAGAGAATTTTGTTCTAATTATTGAAAATATAACAGATATAACGTATAATGTATTTTTTAGCCTTTGATAGAAAAACACTGTGATATTTTAAAATAACTTTGGAAACAGAGTATAATAATTTAAATATTTGGTATTTTGTTAGTTTTATTTACGGTATTATTGTTTATCGCTTGATTTTGAGCTTTCATTTACAACAATTTTTTTCATTTTTTGTGTTTGTTAATATTAACCTTTACTAGAAATTCTAATATATTTTTACAGTTTACTTACTGAATGATTATTGCTTTTATTTTTGGCATATTCATCTCTAAATATCGTGTAACAAATTTACATAGCGAAATACTTTATAAAGCTATCATCACTAACGGTAAAATAGAATCGATAAAACCGACTATTATAGGAGGATAAGTAGTATTAAGTCGCATAAAGATAGAAAAAATTAATCGTAACTTACAAAAAGTTAAAAAATTAGTATACCGAAAAATATATACAAGAAATTAGGGTAAATAACCGAATTACTTTGCTTGCTAAGCTCTATAAGCCGCAAAATAGTATACTACCCGGGGGTTATGATTTTGGTTTTTACGCTTATCTATCGGATATTGGAGCAAACGGCTATGCGATGTCTGAGCCGTAAATTATAGAACGTAATGAAACAAATTTTGATAGTTTTATTTATAGAGTGCGTTCCTATATTTATAATAATTTAATAGAAAAGATAAAGGGAATTTTGCAGCTGCAATATTACTTGGCGAGACAAAAGATTTAAACAGGCAAATAATGCAGGATATGAGGCAAAACGGTATATCACACGTGCTTTGTGTTTCAGGATTGCATCTATCTTTAGATGTGATGATTATTTTCCTTACTACAAGGTTTTTATTAAATCTTTCAAATTATTTGGCATATAATTTCAATATAAAATTAATCTCTGCTTATTGTTCGCTAATAGGAAGCTTTGGTTATTTAGAACTAAGCGGTATGCAAATAGCAGCGACTAGAGCTTTTATTACTGCTGCAATTTTTATTTACGGTATTATATTTATCGGACGCTCTTGCTTTCCCCTTCATTCACTTGCAATTGCGGCTTTTATAATATTATCGTTAAATCCCGAATATATTTTTCATCCAAGTTTCCAATTATCTTTTATTGCCGTATTATCGCTTGTTGCCGGTTATGAATTTTACTTAAAGAATTCATGGTTACTTGGAGAAAAGAAAGGCATTTTTGGAGCAGTAAAATTTTATACAGCCTCAAATATTTATTCAAGCTTCTTAGCAAGCATCATAACGGCACCTGTAGTAATTAATCAATTCTTTATATTTGCTACTTACTCAGTACCAGCTAACCTCATTGTCGTTCTGATAACGTCATTTTTTCTTATGCCGCTTGCTTTGTTATCTCTGCCTTTTACCATGATCGGGTTTGATAACTATATCCTAAAGCTTATGGGATTCTTTATTGATATAATAATAAAATCAGCCGCCTATTTTAATAATTTACCGGCTGCTGTATAGTATTTCGGTTATATTACCAATTTCAGCATATTACTCTTTTTTATTTGGCTTTTTTGACTTTGTATATGGAAAACTGCTTGACGTTTGCTTGGTCTTGCAATCATGGCAATATCTTTTATATTTATGTTCTACTCTCCAAAGCCGGAATTAATATTTGATGCAAATCATATGGCGGTAGGCGTTAAAGATAGAGAAAATAAACTATTAATACATGCTGATAAACTACCTGCTTTCAATAGAACTTACTGGGCTAATTGGTTTGGACAAAAAGATAGTATGGTGTTACCTTTAGAGAATAATATTTTTTAACCAACTACGGACAAAAAATTGTCATTAATAAAGATAATCATTGTGAGAAAGCCGAAATTCATATTAATCTCAATTATAAATCTAAATGCCGCGGGAGCTTAATAACGATTAATAAAGATTTTTAAAAAAAAAGCCCTATTATACTTATCTTTTGCAATAAAAAGGAATGTACGTAAAATCTTAGTACCGGACTGTTTTTGTTCTATGTCATTCCCACTTGGCATTGTTGTGTGGATACTGAGTAGTCATTGCGAGGAAAAACTGTAAGTTTTGACGAAGCAATCCAGTAAAAAATGCTAGTTTTAACATTTTTTTATTATTTTTCTGGATTGCCACGCTCCTTACAGTCGCTTGCAATGACGACTCAGTATCCACACAACAATGCCAAGCGGGAATGACATAAACGAGCCATATAACAAGGTCCAGTTTTTAGCTAGGATGACATCAAAGTCTTTTTAAAAACTATCCGATACTTTAGGTAAAATCGAATAATGCAAGTTACACACAAAATACTAAAAATCCCCTCAAAAGGATATAGAAAAATCTTGAGTCTCTTAAATGAAAAAGGACAAGCAAGACTTATAGGCGGCTGCGTACGTGATGCGTTACTAGATCTCTTGCATAACAAAACTAATAAAGAGGAATTTGAAGGAGACACGGAACGCAGAATCGCAATGTACATAAACGTACGTGAGGATTCGAGTACCGGATCGACGTACAAATTACCTTTAGAAGCAAGTTATCCAAGAGATCGACTTGAGAAAGGTAGCTGCGATATAGATATAGCTACTAATTTGACACCTAGTGAAGTAACAAATATTTTATCTGGAGCTAAAATAAAAACTATTCCGACCGGTTTAAAATTCGGCACGATTACGGCTACTTTAAATAATGAAAAATTTGAGATCACGACTCTTAGGAAAGATATTGAATGTAACGGCAGACATGCCAAAGTAATATTCACCAACGATTTTGCCGAAGATGCCGCAAGACGAGATTTTACTATTAATGCTTTAAGCTATTGTCCCTTTAAGAACGAGATATATGATTATTTTGAAGGGTTTAAGGATTTGCAGCAGGAAAAGGTTGTATTTATAGGGGAAGCTCTAGATAGAATTAAAGAAGATTATTTGCGAATTCTACGCTTTTTTCGGTTTTCTAGCTATTATGCGAATCAGCTTGATGATGGCAACTTTAAAGCATGTAAAGCTTTAAAAGGCGGCTTAAAAACTTTATCACGAGAGCGAATTAAAAGCGAAATGGATAAAATTATTGTTTCAAAAAGAGCAGCACAAATTTTAAAAGCTATGTTTGAAATAGGAATATTAGAGCTAATATTCTCTATCCAAAATTATGAAATAAAATTTTTTGAGCAGGCAAATGATTTTAAATTAGAATTAGTTACTCGATATGCACTCTTATTATATTATCAAAAAGATTTAAATTTAAAGGTCTTTCTAGATTGGAAATTCTCAAAACATGAAGCAATGCAAATATTATCAATAACAAACTTTCTGAATGACGCTAAATTTAACATGAAAAAAATTTGGTTTGAAAAAAAGAATTATAAGGAATATTTATTAGCAGCTAGAATAATCGGTAAATTAAATCATTCACAAGTAAAAGAATTTATTCTTAAATATGATGCGTTATTACGTCCTAAATTCCAAGTAAACGGTAATGATTTGTTAAATATGAATATAGAAAAAAAAAAGATAGGAGCAAAACTAGAATATCTAAAAAATTTTTGGATAGAGCAGGATTTTAAACCTAGTAAATTAGAGTTGTTGGCGAAATTATGAGAGCTAGTACGTCAAACCGTCATTGCGAGGAAAAATTGAAAATTTTGACGAAGCAATCTCGTGCCAAAATCCTGAGATTGCCACGCTCCTTTCAGTCGCTAGCAATGACGATTTGGTATCAACGCAAGCAAGCCTTCACAGAGATGACATACCTAGCATTACTATTCCTTACATTCCTCAGCCTTACTAGCTATGCTAAGCCTAAGATAGTTGTAAGTATTACGCCAATCGGCAGTATTGTTTCGATGCTTGTTAAGGATAAAGCGGATATCGAGAACTTAGCTATTAGTAGTGACTGTCCACATCATTATAATTTAAAACCTAGTGATTTAGTAAAAGTCAAAAATTCTGATATAGCAATTTATATTAATGAACAATTTGACGGTTTTGCAGAGAAATTAATTGATAATCATAGCAAAAACATTATAAAAATCAGTGATATTAAATCTTTAACCACTATAAAAGATAATTGGCATATTTGGCTTGATCTTAATAATGCTGTGATTTTACTACAGGAATTTGCACAAATATTTAGTGAAAATTTTCCTGAGCTACAAGAAGATATTAATAATAACCTTTCAACAGCACTTAAAGAATTAAATAAGCTACAAGAGATTAAAAATAATGAGCTTGCAACGATAAAAGACGTAATTTTATTAAGTGACAGTAGCGAGTATTTTTTTCTTAATACTAATATTAAAACTGCAAAATTATATAGCGAAAGTCAAAAAAGCCTCCGATATATAAGCAAGCTAGAAGATTTAATTAAAGAGTCTAATAACAAATGTCTTGTTTTAAGTAATGAACAAAATTCACGATTATACGATAAATTAAACGCTAAAATAATAATATTAAATAGCGAAAACTGGAATGTGCAGAATATAGGTTCCAACACTTTTCAGAATCAATATTTACAAATGATTTATCAAGTTAAAAAATGCATACAATAAATAGCGAAGAAGAGACAAAGAAGCTTGCAAAGCTTTTAGCACAAAGCTTAAAACCAAATGATATAGTTTTACTTAACGGTGACCTTGGAGCAGGTAAAACATTTTTTTGTCGTGAAATTATTAAATATTTTTGCGGTGAAAATACAAGCATTATAAGTCCTACTTTTAACTTACTGCAAACGTATAAAGCATCTAACTTCACTATATATCACTATGACCTGTATCGTCTTAAATCACCTGAAGAAATTTATGAACTTGGATTTGAAGAGGCATTAAACGGCAATTTAATTTTAATAGAATGGTCTGAAATTATTAAGCATTTACTTACTCCGCCTTTAATCGAAGTAAATCTAGAAGTATTAGATAATAATAAACGTTTATGTAGTATAATAACAAATCATAAAGAAAATTCACAAGAATCTTCCCTTATTGATTTTTTACAAGATTCTCCGCTATTCGATACAAAACTTGATATTTAAAGAGATAAAAGTCCTACTAGAAAAGTTAAGTTATAATTATGAACTATTTAATTTTTCTTTTAAATAATTTATAAACTTCTCCATCATTTCTTTTTCCTATAAGAAAGATATTTAATATCTTATTTAAAAAATCCTTACTCTCTTCCTCTGATAAAAAACCACTTTTACTCGCATTTTTTGCTTGCATTGCCCAATACATATCTTCAAACTGATTAATTTTCTCATATTCTTCATGTGATATAAGAACAACTATGTGAGCTTACCGTATTATTAATATCTAACTAATCAAGTGTCATGTAATAAAAACGCCTTTTCAATAGGAAGTAATTTTAATTCCGGTAACATTGGCATAATTAAATCTATTCCGGCTTTTTCGTTACTATTACCGTGTACCAATATAAAAGAACCATTTTGAACTTTTTCGCCTTTAGCAAGCCATGCATTACTCCCAAGCGGAATAAATCCCAAATCTTTTAGTTTTTCTATTAATGTTTGATCGGAAACTAATCCAGGAAAACGAAAGAAAGGTGACGGAGCAATATTATAACTTACTAATATTTTCCCTGCTTCTAATACTTCATTTTCAAAATCATCTTTATTGGAAAGAAGAAAATTATCTTCAAGAGGTTTATCTTTAAAATAAGGATGACTAAATGAATGATTAACCCATGTTATTTGTAAATAACCGTTTTCTTGTTGTTTTAATAACCATAAGAATTCTTCTGTATGCTTATTAATCCATAATCCTGAAACACATATAGCAATCGGAATAGGTTTATTTAGTTTGATCGATAATTCTACGAGCTTTTTAAAAAAATCTTCTTCAAAGCTTTTGGAAGAAGGACACATGTCAATTGTCAAAAACTGACCTTTTACTTTATACATGCTACTCGTAGCACCGTAATTTTGTTGTATATAAGGTGTAGAGCTATATTTATTTAAAACTTTAATATACGGAGTTTTACTTAATTTTTTTAGAAGATTTTCTTTTTCTATTTTATTCGTAGGTAAAATTACCAGCTCTTGTAGGGTTATTTCAGTTTTAAAAGAATTCGGATCTACTAAAACGAAATATGATTTTTCATTATTTAAATAAGAACGAATAGCAATTCTTATTTTTTTATTTTCAGCAATTACAGGCAAAAATACCGGTTTATAATCAGTTATAATTACTGCTTTTTCACTTGCATAGCTTAAACTAAAAAACAATATTACAAAAATAAAACTTAAAATTCTTTTAATTTATTCGTCTCCATAACGCTCGTATAAAATTCCGCAATTTTCTCTTTTACAGCTAGAGGATCGTTCATTAAATTAACAGCACCTCTAAACTCTGCTGAATTCGGTAAACCGCTACTATACCAGCCAATATGCTTACGTGCAATAGGTACGCCCACAGATTCACCATAATAATCAAGTATTGCCTCATAATGCTCGGTTACGATATCTAGCTGCTCTGCTATAGAGGGAGCAGATTTTTCTTCACCTGTTTTAAGATAATGATCAATTTGTGAAATAAGCCAAGGTTTGCCATATGCTCCTCTACCGACCATAATACCGTCTGCACCGGAGTTTTGTAGGGCTTCTTTTGCCTTAGCAAAATTAGTAATATCACCATTAGCAATAACCGGAATCTTTACCGCTTCTTTAACTGATCGTATAAAATCCCAATCGGCATTACCGGAATAAAACTGGCATCTAGTTCTACCGTGAACGGTAATCATCTGAACACCTGAGCTTTCAGCAATTTTGGCTAAAGTCGGAGCGTTTTTCGTATTATCATCCCAACCCATACGCATTTTAACGGTTACTGGCAGCTTAACCGCTTCAACGGTAGCTTCAAAAATTTTAGCTGCCAGCTGCTCATCCCTCATTAGAGCCGAGCCTGAATAACCGCCTACTACTTTTTTCGCCGGACAGCCAAAATTAAGATCGATAATTTTTGCCCCCATACCCTCATTCATTTTAGCAGCTTCTGCTATCACATTCGGCTCACAGCCTGCTAGCTGTACGCAAGCACTTGTTGCATCATCACGCATAATGGCACTTTTTTTTAGTGACTGCGTAGATTCCACAATCATTGCTCTACTTGCTACCATTTCAGAAACTACAAGCCCTGCACCAAATCTTTTCACTAATCTTCTAAATTCCAAATCCGTAACACCCGACATTGGAGCTAGTATAATATTTGAAGAAAGCTCAATATTACCGATTTTGATCATAAAAACCATTATAAAAATAAACACTCATGATATCATAATTAAGTATTTTTGTCTAATATTACTAATTAAGAATAGACAAAAGCCGATTAATCTATTATAAGCTTAAGTTATATTTCCTTACACCCTAATAAATGAAAGAAACGAAGATCAACTTGGAAAAGAGCAAGGAGTCTATAAGCCGAGGAGCGGAGCGTATACTAATACGTGAGTACCCGAGGAGTTACAAAGACGATGAAGCCAAATTTTCAAGTTCATCGAGTATATACGGCCACGTAGCTCAGTCGGTAGAGCAAAGGACTGAAAATCCTTGTGTCGTTGGTTCAATTCCAACCGTGGCCACCACCATTCCTTACTTTAAATCCCGTCATTTTATATCTTCAATTAAATTTCTATTGCATCTGTAAACTTATTTTTGTAATTTTAATTAACTTTAGGTTAATAAGGATAAATTATGTTTATACGTATAAAAAAATTTTTGGAATACATAAAGAATCAACACCTGAAGAATCAGATGAAATATTATATAATCAACTAATATCTTTACTAGAAAAATTAACGTGTGTAATACACGCAAAAGATGAAGATAAAAAAGAAGTTGAAAAATTAATTGATAAAAAATACTAATTTATTTAATCAATCCGATGAGGATGGTAATAAAGCCTTAATTTTAGCTGCTGATGCAGGTTTAGAAGAAGGTTGTTTAAAACTTATTCCCAAGATGTCTGACTAGACTTAATACGATTGAGAATATACGTGGTCAGCCTGCATTAACAAAGGCTATGTGGCGTGATTTAGATAATGTTTGTATATAGCTTATTCCAAGAATGTTTGAGGAAAATATTAACTCTATTGATAAATTCGGAAGGACATTGTTAATGCCTGCATCCAAAAAAGGCATAATAGCAGTCTCTCTAGAGTTTATTAAGCTGCTGCCACCTGAGATGATTATTTGTGCTGATAATAATGGGAATATGGCTGCAAGGCAGATACGGACAAAGCATTTACTGAAGTAAGGGAATTATTGCAAGAAAAACAACAAAACTTATTAAAAAATTTAGCTTCATTTCTAAATAAAACTTTTTTATAACAATGGTTTAGATAATTTTTTTAAAATTGCATATGCTACAAAATTCTATAAAAAAGTGAAAGTAAATAAGGAACTATTAGCATCTTATTTACAAGAACAAAATAATAATCCTGAGTCTATTATAACAACGATGAATAATTTTATGAAATTATTCCCATTTGCCATTGCAGGAGTATATACAACCGGAAATTCAATCGGATTCTAAACCCCTTTTTTACATTTATCATGCTTACCAAATGAAGCAATATGTTGTATTATCTCCCACTTAGAAAATGAAAAATGGGGGATAGATGTTGAGTTGTCTGGAAAAAGTAGCACTACATAGAATTAATAAAAAGGGACAATTTTGCCTTCATCTTTAATTTTTATGATGCTTATAAATTTTGTTATATAAAAAAGTATTACTTAATATACTGCTTAGTGGAGCAAATCGTCTATACTCTTCTGCTTTCAAAAATTGCTCTTTCATTTTATCAAGGATTCGCATCCTCACCTCTCAAAATAAAATTCAATTCTTGAAAGCATTTGAGTATAATTGTCTCCACCATTTAAATTCTGCTTATTTAATTACTCCCAGTTAATCAGTTTTAGATATAATACAGTGCCAAGAATAATTGAACGAAATAAACCAAGCGATGCTTTTAAAAGTTGTTTATCGATTATAAGTATAATTTTCGGTATGGTAAATTGAATAAATTTCTAATTAATTTGTAGTAAGAATATTATGTGTAAAGTTTTTTAACTAAAATAAATTCTATTATTAATTCCCTATTTATACCATTTGGATAAATTTCACGTAATAAGTCTTTGTCTTTAATAAAAAAATCTAGATATGGCTCAATAATAGCTATTTCTACTGTTTTAGTGTTCATAACGGCTTAGTTCTCATTAGTTAAACTTAAATGATTCAAGTTTGATCACCAAGAAGCTAAGTTAAAGCCCGATTGGTGATCAGGGAGTTAGAAACACCGTCAACAAGAACAGCTGAGTAGTTTTTAGGCTTAAAGTTAATACTCTAAGCCCTGAACATGACTACTACCTCCCCGACCGTAAAATATCGAGGAATAAACCAATTTAACGGTGATTTTACCGCCTGTTGATGGAGGTTTCTATACTCCAGAACAACCTTTTAGCTGTTCCAAGATGATTCTAAGCAAAACTTTAAACAAGTCAATATGATTATTGATTTCAAAAATTGGTATTGCTCGCATGACTCGTTTTATGTCATTCCCGCTTTCGCGGAAATGACATCGAATGGGTTTTTCGAGCCATGCAACAAAGCTTACAGTCGTTTGCAATGACGATATCAATCTTTATTTTGCAATACCTTTTATGCTATCTGTAAAACAAGATTAAAGCGAATAGCGGGTTATCCACTCGCGTTGTTATAATACAAGGCTATCATTAGAATCGTTTACTCCTAGTCCTGCAAGCATTATATTCTCTATTCTCGTCACATAGTCATAAGTTGCAGAATAACCCGAATTTATTAATACTTCTTTTTGTTCAGCTGTGATATCAAAACTTAAAGCTGATATATTATGATCATCAATAGAGTTTTATAATTTTTATTATCTGTTTGAGGGAGGCTTCGTGCTACAGTTTTATCATCAAACACCTCAACCAGGTAATTATTCGTAACTCCACCATCCACATATGTTGAAACTACTCCTTGAACAGTTTTTTGTACGGGCTGAAAATATATAGGAAAAGCCCCTGAAGCGTATACGAATTTTACGACTTTCTCATCAGGAGCATTTTCATAAGATAGAATTTCCGGAAATTGAGTACTGAGATTAGTACACACTACGTATAAATCTATATTTGTTTTTTGACTGTCATGTAGCTGTTTAAAAGTAATATCGGGGTCAAATCCCTTGCCTTTTAATATTGCCTTAAAAATTCTTCTAGATATTTCTCAGAATTTAACCCTCCGTAGAATACAAGATTATACACTTGGTCCTATTTACTAGTATGATCTGAAAATTTATTAAAATCAATTTTCTTAAGTATATCCTCAATTTCTTCCAGTTGATATCCTAGTGCTATGGAGAAAGCAGCTATTGCACCACCGGAAGCTCCAACCACTTTCTGGATATTTTTTTAAACAATCTTTGTCTTTTAATGCCTTTAGGGCCCCTGCATACGCGATGACTTTCACTCCACCACTTGCAAAGGCTAAGTTGTCTATTTCTAACATTTTCACAATACCTTGATTTAGTTAAAATAATTTAGGCTTTATTAAAAGACATTAGATTATTAATATTTTTGTAAAAATTGATAAGATTTGTACTAAAATAGCTACAATATATTAATTTAATTCTTCTTAATAAAACGTAAATTAATATTTGTGACTTTTTATCTATTTTTTTCCTAGATCTTACAATCAAGTAGACGTTGTTGCGTGGATCGGTTTTTCCATCATTGCGAGGAATTTGCATAGCAATTGACGA
>NZ_BCMR01000026.1:0-22128 GCF_001653015.1 Rickettsia sp. Tenjiku01 | reverse complement strand
GAAGTTAATTTAAAGCTATAAAATATTTCATCTGTAATGCAAAAACATTAGGTCCTGTAAAAAATTAATCTATACTTAGTTGTTCTTGATTGAAAATCATAAGATTTTTCTTGGAATAAAAACAACTGTTTCAACAAGAAACTTATTAATTTTTACTTAAAACTATCTAAAATACGAATAATTCAACTTTTCTTTACAGAACCTAGTGCAGCAATAATTATTTTAATTCAACTTTTGCTCCAGCAGCTTCTAACTTACCTTTGATTTCGTCTGCTTCTGCTTTTTTCACATTGCTTTTAATCGGCTTTGGAGCTTCATCAACTAATTTCTTAGCTTCAATTAAACCAAGACCTGTGATATCTTTTACAACTTTAATTACTTCAACTTTCTTATCACCAACAGCTGTTAAAACTACTTCAAACTCAGTTTTTTCAGCTACTGCTTCAGCCACAGGAACTGCAGCACCGGCAGCTGCTACAGCTACAGGAGCTGCTGCAGATACACCCCATTTTTCTTCTAGCATTTTCACAAGCTCAGCTGCTTGCATTAACGTTAATGATGATAATTGTTCTTCAATTTTAGCTAAATCTGCCATAATTTTTTCCTTTTTACTTTTTTTATATTGAGAGATTACTACATCAGGCATTTTAAAGTTAATTAAATTCTTTTGTGCTTCAAATTATAAGACTTTTTTAAAATAAGAATACTATTCTATAAAAAACCTTATTAATTTTCACTATAACAGCTCTTTAATTATCAATTAAAATACCTGATGCAGTAACCTTTAAGTTAAATTTTTACTAGCATGTACTTGTATTACTCTCGCCATACTCGAGGATGGGGCTTGTAAAACACCTACAACCTTAGTAGCCGGTGCTTGTAATAACCCAACAATTTTACCCCTAAGCTCATTAAGTGTAGGTAGCTTAGCAAGTTCTTTTATTGAATGTTCATCTAATACGTGATTATCTACTATTCCACCGATAATCTTAAGATTATCATTAGCCTTAGCAAAATTAACTACTAATTTTGCCATCTCAACCGGTTCTTTAGAATAAACAATAGCAGTAGGACCCGCAAATAAATTAGCAATACTATTAAGCCCTGTTTGATTTGCAGCTATTTTTGCTAAAGTATTTTTAACTACTTTAAAACCTGCTTCTTTAGATTTAAGTGATTCTCTAAGCGAACTCATTTGACTAACGGTTAACCCGTGATAATGAGTAATAATTATAGAGGGCGATTCTTTATAAATATTTACAATATCCTCTACTGCTACCGGTTTTTCTGATCTTAACACCTTTTAATTCTCCTTTTATAATACAGTTTAATATATTTAAACTGATACAAATGCTTAAAATAACAAAAATTTTTTATTATTACTCTACTGTTAAACGGCTATAAAAATTATGCTATACTAGTTAAATCTATTTGTACCGATGCTCCCATAGTAGAAGATAAATACATTGCTTTTAAATAACTTCCTTTTAATCCGGCAGGTTTTGCTTTAATTACTGCCTCAATAAACGCATTTAAATTTTTTAATAAATCTTGGTCTGAAAAAGATAATTTTCCAAGCCCTGCATGAATTATACCTGCTTTCTCTGCTCTATATTCTACCTGACCGCTTTTAGCATTTTTAATAGCATTTTTAATATCTAAAGTTACGGTACCAAGTTTAGGGTTAGGCATTAAACCTTTTGGTCCTAAAATTCTTGCAACTGAACCTATAGCTGCCATCATATCGGGAGTAGCTATACATACATCAAAATTAATTTTCCCTGCTTTAATTTCATCAATAATATTTGTTGAACCTACTAAATCTGCTCCGGCATTTTTAGCTTCTTCTTCTCTTTCTTCTTTACAAATAACGGCAACTCTTACGGTTTTGCCTGTACCGGCAGGTAAATTAACTACACCACGTACCATTTGATCGGAATGCCTAGAATCAATTCCAAGCTTCATAACTATTTCTAAGGTTGGATCAAATTTAACATATGATGCTGATTTTAATCGTTCAACTGCATTTGTTAAATTATATAAAGTATCTGATTTTACTTTTTCTCTAGCTTCTCTTATGTTTTTACCGCCGCTAATTTTTACAGCAACATCTTTCTTATTTGACATAATAATTAATTCCCTACTACTTCAAGTCCCATAGATGCAGCACTACCACAAATAATTTTTGTTGCTGCTTCAATATTTTTTGTATTTAAATCAGGCATTTTTAACTTTGCAATTTCACGACAATCATCCATAGTAACTTTACCTACTACGGCTTCTTTTTTAGTAGCACTAGAACCTTTAGTAATTTTAGCATATTTCTTTAAAAAGTAAGAAGCAGGAGAAGTTTTTATTTTAAAAGAAAAACTACTATCTTCATAAACAGTAATTACGGTTGGCAGAGGTATTCCTTTTTCCATACCTTGCGTAGCATCATTAAAATCTTTACAAAATGCTGCAATATTAACTTTTCTTTGTCCTAGGGCCGGTCCTATAGGAGGTGCAGGAGTGGCTCCAGCAGCTGGAATTATCAAGTTAATATAACCTTTTATTGCTTTCTGAGACATTTATAAATATCCTTATTTTTCTCTTAAATTAATATTACTTTGTAACAATTGCATGGATCTTGTTTCCCATCATTGCAAGGAAAAGCTGTAAGTTTTGACAAAACAAGGAAGAAAAAAAATTCTGTAAATCAGAAGTTTTTTATTATTTCTTCTAGATTGCCACGTAGCCTACGGCTGCTTGCAATGACGACGCATTATCCCGCAACAACGACATTCTGAACATTCGTACAATACAGCTTAAGTAATTAATAAACCGTATTTAGCCCAACTTTTAATCATTTTTCTTTACTTGATTAAAATTTAGTTCTATTGGAGTTGCTTTACCAAATATTGCAACTGAAACTTTTAACCTATTTTTTTCTTGATCTATTTCTTCTACTGTACCCATGAAAGTTTCAAAAGGACCGTCTGTAACAATCACTATTTCACCAACTTCATACAATTTAGAATTCTTTGCTTCTTTAGCTTCTGCTTCCAAATTATTAAAAATATTTTGTATTTCACTTTCTGTAAGAGCTTTTGGCGTGGTTTTGCTTCCTAAAAAGCCAGTTACTCCAGATATATTTTTTACTAAATGCCAAGATTTATCAGTCATATTCATCTTTATCAAGATATAACTCGGCATTAGTTTTTTTTCTACCTTGACATTTTTACCGCGTTTAACTTCAGGAACTCCAAAAACAGGTATTAATATATCTTCAAAAAAATCCGTCATGTTCTGTTTAGCGATTTTTCTAAGCATATCTTCTTTAATGCGTTTCTCTGCTCCTGATGCCGTATGTACTACATACCACTGCTTTACATTTTTTTCAGAAGAAGGTAATATATTATCTATACTCTGTGCTGTCACAATTTATTCCTTATACTATTTGCCGATATTAAGCAAAAGCTGCATTATGTTATGTATACTATAATCAAGTACCAAACAAATTAGGCTAAAAATAAAAACTGCTACTACCACTACTAATGTTGAAGCAACAAGCTCTTTTCTAGTTGGCCAAACTACCTTATAAGTTTCTTGTTTAACTTGTTCAAAAAACTTATAAATTTTATATTCTTTAAACATATTTTTGTTAGGTAATTTATTAGACTTCTTACAAAATGCTACTTCTAGAGGCAATTGAGACGATAATCCAGCACTGGAATTCTCACATACTAGTATGTACGCTGCAATTCGAGGTGAAGTACCTCTTTCAAATTTCTCTCTATAAGCACATTTTGTAAAAATTCTATATTTTATAGCAAAAAAGCTCTAAGCCTATAATGGCAGGAGCGACAGGTATCGAACCCGCAACCTCCGGTTTTGGAGACCGGCGCTCTACCAATTGAGCTACACTCCTATCATATTTTTAATAAAAAATCAATAAAAGTTATTAAAAATATTTGTTATTATTAAAAAATTACTATAATAAACAGTACTGTTAATTTATAAGCTGCCACAGCAAAACAACATTTATTTCTGTAAGACGTGACACCTCACCCCTAAATTATTTTTTAGCTTTAATAATATCAGCTACTTGACTCGGCACTTGATCATAATGAGAGAATATCATACTAAACTGAGCTCTACCTTGAGATAAAGACCTAAGCGTATTAACATAACCAAACATTTCCGCTAAAGGAATATTCGCAGTAACTACTTGAGCATTCCCTCTTGGATCCATGCTTTGAATTTGTCCTCTACGACTATTTAAATCGCCTATAATATCACCCATATATTCATCAGGAGTGATAACTTCAACTTGCATAATCGGCTCAAGTAATTTAGGATTACCTTTTGGCATCCCTTCTCTAAATGCTGCCTTTGCAGCAATTTCAAACGCAAGTACACTAGAATCTACATCATGAAACGCACCGTCAACTAAAGTTGCTTTAAAATCAATCATAGGATAACCGGCAATAACACCGGTTTCTCTAATATTATTTAATCCTTTTTCAACACCTGGTATATATTCTTTAGGCACGGCACCGCCGATGATTTTACTTTCAAAGACAAAAATTTTATTTTTATCTTCATCTTTCAGATCTTTTACCTCTTTTAGAGGCTCAAAAATAATTTTTACACGAGCAAATTGTCCTGCACCGCCGGATTGTTTCTTATGGGTATAATCAATTTCACAAGCTTTTGTTATAGTTTCACGATATGCTACTTGAGGAGCTCCAATATTTGCTTCGACCTTAAACTCTCTTCTCATACGATCAATGATAATTTCTAAATGGAGCTCTCCCATTCCTTTTATCACTGTTTGTCCTGTTTCATAATCAGTTGACACTCTAAATGATGGATCTTCAGCTGCTAAACGAGAAAGTGCGAAGCCCATTTTTTCTTGATCGGCTATTGATTTAGGTTCTACCGCAAGCTCAATTACCGGCTCTGGAAATTCCATTCTTTCTAAGATTACTTGCTGATCAATATCGGATAACGTATCACCTGTGGTAGTATCTTTAAGACCTGCTAAAGCTACTATATCACCTGCTGATGCTTCTTTTACGTCTTCACGATTATTAGCATGCATTAATAGCATTCTACCGATTTTTTCTCTTTTATTCTTTACGGTATTAATAACAGTTGTTCCTGAAGTAATTTTACCTGAATATATTCTAATAAAAGTTAATGAACCGACAAATGGGTCATTCATAATTTTAAATGCTAAAGCTGCAAAAGGCTCAGTTACCGAAATAGGGAAATCTTTTTCTTCACCGGTACTTACTTCCATACCTTTTACTATACCTATATCAATAGGCGAAGGTAGGAAATCTACTACGGCATCAAGTAAAGGCTGTACCCCTTTATTTTTAAAAGCACTACCGCATAAAACCGGATAAAATGCTGCTAAAATAGTACCTTTTCTGATTAATCTTTTAATCTCTTCTGCTGTTACTTCTTCACCTGATAAATATTTTTCCATAACATGATCATCTAACTCAACAACCATATCAAGTAATTTAGCACGATATTCTTCAGCTTTATCTTTCATATCGGCAGGTATATCTTCTTCAAAATACTCAGCTCCAAGTGCTTCATCTTTCCAAATCACTGCTTTCATTTTAATAAGATCAATGATACCTTTAAAATTTTCTTCAATCCCTACAGGCAACTGAATAACAAGCGGTTTTGCTCCTAAACGATCTTTGAGCATTTCAACGCATCTATAAAAATCTGCTCCCATTCTGTCCATTTTATTGACAAAACACATTCTAGGAACATTATATTTATCTGCTTGCCTCCAAACCGTTTCTGACTGCGGTTCAACACCTGCTACACCGTCAAATACTGCAACCGCACCGTCAAGAACACGAAGCGAACGCTCTACTTCGATAGTAAAGTCAACGTGTCCAGGAGTATCGATAATATTAATTATTTTATCTTGCCATCTACAAGTAGTAGCAGCTGAGGTAATGGTTATACCGCGTTCTTGTTCTTGTTCCATCCAATCCATGGTAGCACCGCCCTCATGAACTTCACCTATTTTATGCGATTTACCGGTATAATATAAAATACGTTCGGTAGTTGTGGTTTTACCGGCATCAATGTGAGCACATATACCGATATTACGAATATGCTCAAGTTTATTTCTTTTACTCATTAATACCCTACCTTATTTCATTTTTTTAGGGCTAAAATGAGAGAAAGCTTTATTAGCTTCGGCCATTTTATGAGTATCTTCTTTCTTCTTAATGGCAACACCTCTATTATTAGAAGCTTCAAACAGCTCTTCGGCAAGCTTATCAATCATCATTTTTTCAGAACGTTTTGACGCAGCATTAATAATCCAACGGCTAGCAAGGGCATATCCTCTTCTTTCATCAACATGCGTCGGAACTTGATAATTAGCTCCTCCAACCCTAACCGACGTTACTTCTAAATGCGGCTTCACGTTATGCATAGCATTATTAAAGGTTTGATACGGATCAACTCTATGCTTCTTTTCAATTTTATTAAAGGCTGAATAAACAATTTTCTCTGCAAGTGCTTTCTTCCCTTCTTTCATAATATTATTGATAAATCTTGACAGTAAAATACTGTTATATTTCATATCAGGTAAAATTACTCGCTTTTCTGCGGCATGACGACGTGACATTTTATTTTTTCTCTCTAACTAATAATTTATTTTTTTGTAACTGCAACTTGTTTACGAGGAGCACCGTAACGTGACCGACCTTGCTTACGTCCTTTCACTCCGGCAATATCATAAGCACCGAGTACGATATGATATTTCACCCCCGGAAGATCAGGAACCTGACCGCCTCTTACTAACACCCTATCATGTTCCTTTACACTATGCTTTTCACCAGGAATATATGCATTTACGGTTCTTTTATTACTTAAACGCACCGTTGCAATCTTACGAAGTGCAGAGTTAGGCTTTTTAGGGGTAACGGTTTTTACAACTAGGCAAACACCGCTTTTAAAAGGATTAGATTCTAAGGCAGGAGATTTGGTCTTACGAGTTTTTGACTTTCTCCCAAAACGTACTAATTGATTATATGTCGGCATTAAAAAAAATACTCCAAAAAAACTTATATATACGATAATTAAAGGGTGAAAATACTTCCACCCTTTATTTTCAATCATTTCTCAATACAAATTATAAGAATTTGTAAATTACACTAAATTTAAATTATAATTACTTTTTCCATAAAAGCAAGTATGTTTTAATTAACAATCATTTTTTTCTCAATTATTTTTGCTATAAAGCTGATTAACATCACTAAAATATAGTAACAGCACGCAGCAATAAGCATTGGAAAAAAATAATTATATGTTTCAATTGATACAATTTGTGCTCTACGCATTAAATCCATTTCTCCAAGCATAGAAATAATGGCTGATTCTTTAATCAAATTTACAAGCTCATTTACTAATGACGGAAAAATATTTTTAACTGCTTGCGGCAGAATTATATCTTTCGTTATTAAAAACTTTGGAATAGCAAGAGCTTCAGCCGCTTCAAACTGCCCTTTATCAACTGCATTAATCCCTGCCCTGATTACTTCGGAAACATATGCTCCCGAATTAAGAGAAAAAGCAATAGCTCCCGCCATAAACACACTAAATTTAATGCCTATGATATAAGGTGAAGCAAAATAAATAATACTTAATTGAATTAATAAAGGTGTTCCTCTGAAAATAGAAGTATAGAAATTTGCAAAAAGCCTTAAAGCACGATTTTTATTTACCTTACAAATAGCGAGCAGCATCCCTATTACTAAACCGAATATAACGGCAATAACGCTATATTTTAAAGTTACCAAAGTTCCCTCTACAATAAAAAAGATTTTTGGATAGAATTTTATTAAATACTCAAACATATTTTATATATATATTTTTTTCTTGTCATACCGCGGCTTAACCGCGATATCTAAAAAATAAGCATTTTTGGATCCCGCGATTAAATCGCGGGATAACATTAAAGATTTCTAGATTCCTGCTTTCGCAGGAATGACATAAGAACATTAATCAGTACACTCTCTTCACCGGCGGGACTGCTATTACTTCATCGGTTAAAGTAGTTAAAGTCACAGGTTTATAATCAAGAACTACTTTACCTGCTTCATCGATAGAGCTAAGAGTATGCTTCATCCAATCCCCATCATTACGATCAGGATAATCTTCACGTGCATGAGCTCCTCTGCTTTCTTTTCTTGCAGCTGCCGAATATACTGTTACTAAAGCTTGATCAAGTAGATTATCTAGCTCTAAGGCTTCCACCAAATCGCTATTCCAAATTAAAGATTTATCGTTAATTTTTATATCTTTATAGCCGCTTCTTATTTCGCTAATCATTCCTGCTCCTTCATCTAGTACCTCTTGAGTTCTAAATACCGAAGCATGGCTTTGCATAGTTCTTTGCATTTTAAGCCTTAACTCTGCAACTAAAATATTACCGTTAGCGTGACGGACTTTATCAAATCTATTTATAATTTTTTCAAGGCTTTCTTCTTTTATAGACTTGTGGGGACTCGCAGGCTTAATAAGCTCGGCTGCTTTTAATGCAGAACTTCTACCAAATACTACTAAATCAAGCAAAGAATTTGATCCTAATCGGTTAGCACCGTGTACCGATACGCAAGCCGCTTCACCGATTGCCATAAGCCCTTTTACTACGCTATTATGACTTTTACCGTCTTTGATTATGACTTGACCATGATAATTCGTCGGTATCCCCCCCATATTATAATGTACCGTAGGAAGTACCGGTATCGGCTCTTTAGTCACGTCAACACCGGCAAAAATTTTAGCCGTCTCAGAGATACCGGGCAAACGACTATGTAAAATCTCAGGCGATAAATGATTTAAATGTAAAAATACATGATCTTTATGCTTGCCCACTCCGCGCCCCTCTCTGATTTCTATAGTCATTGCTCTTGAAACTACATCTCTTGAAGCTAAATCCTTTGCAGCAGGAGCATAACGCTCCATAAAACGCTCACCGTTTGCATTAACAAGATATCCCCCTTCGCCTCTTGCCCCCTCGGTAATAAGACAGCCAGCCGAATATATACCTGTCGGATGGAACTGTACAAATTCCATATCTTGCAGTGGAAGACCGGCTCTAATCGCCATGCCGCCCCCATCACCAGTACAAGTATGAGCAGACGTCGCCGAAAAATAAGCACGCCCGTATCCGCCCGTTGCAAGCACTACATTATGCGCTCTAAAACAATGCAGACTACCGTCATCTAAATTCCACGCAACTACGCCTCTACATTCACCATCTTCCATCAATAAATCAATAGCAAAATACTCAACGAAAAACTGTACTTTATGTTTTAGTGACTGTTGATATAAAGTATGCAGTATGGCATGCCCCGTACGATCTGCCGCAGCACATGTACGCTGAGCTGCTTTTCCTTTGCCGTACTCTGTTGTCATTCCTCCAAAAGGACGCTGATAAATTTTTCCCTCTTCAGTTCTTGAGAAAGGTACGCCGTAATGCTCTAGCTCTAAAATTGCATCGGGAGCGTTTTTGCACATATACTCAATGGCATCCTGATCGCCTAACCAATCAGAACCTTTTACCGTATCATACATATGCCAACGCCAATCATCTTCGCCCATATTCCCAAGAGCCGCACTAATTCCACCCTGAGCAGCCACAGTATGACTACGGGTTGGGAACAGCTTAGTTATACAAGCGGTATTTAGCTCTTCTTTAGCCATACCGAATGCAGAACGAAGACCTGCTCCGCCTGCACCTACAACTACTACGTCAAATTTATGATGAATGATATTATACGCTTTGGTCATTAAATTAATTTTTTACTATTTTGATACGTGAATTGTCTACCTCTGTCACCCCATGGCTTGACCACGGGGTCCAGTAATTCAATACACAATATTGTTTTCTGGATACCGTGGTCAAGTCATGGGGTGACAATTTTTATCCTTTATAAAACAGCGCTACTACAAAAGCTACAATAGTAACAATGCAAAATAATTGCACTATTATAATCAATGTATTACGTAATTTGTGACAACTTATATAATCTTCAATTACTACACGCATACCAAGCATCGCATGATACAACGAAACAACCACCGTAATTAACAAAGCTACTACATTAAAAGGCTTTTTAAGTTCCCACATAATAATATTTATATCATTATTTTTGTTGGTTAACGTAAAATATATTAGCCACACAGAACATAAAGCTAATATAATCCCCGTTACTCTTTGCAATAACCAATGATGAGAACCACTTTTAGCAGAACCGCTATTTTTTGCTTTTATAATTTCTGCTTTAAAATCATATACCATTAATTTTCTCTATTATTTGTTTTAGCTTTTCGTCATTGCGAGGAAATTGCATAGCAATTGACGAAACAATCTCAGGCATTTGTTATTATTTCTGAGATTGCCACGTCGATGCTACGCATCTCCTCACAATGACATTTTTATTACTACACCCATAACAATACCGTTAATAATACAGATCCTACCACTACACACCAACCAGTGATATTAACCAATTTTATAGAAAAACCGTAACCGATATCCCAAAATAAATGCCGAATGCCGTTACATAAATGATAAAACCAAGCGTAGCTAACAGCTACTAAGCATATTTTTATAATACAGCATTCAGCAAGCTGTAAATAATTATTGTCATATTTACTAAGAATCAACCACCACACCAAGATTGACACCGCAAAAAATAAAGCTACGCCGGTCATACGATACAAAATTGATAATGTAGAACTTATTTGCGGCTTATATATAGTTAAATGTGGTGAAGTTGGACGCTTATTATAAATTTCTTGTTTGGTTTTAGTCATATATTTCTAATAAATAAAGGGTTATGTCATTCCCGCGAAAGCAGGAATCCAGTAATTAAAAAATACAAATATACTGAATTTTTAAAATTAAAAGCTCTCTTTTTTCTGGATTCCCGCTTTCGCGGGAATGACATACTACACGTTTCAATCGGTCAACGACATCTATCTCTGCAACCAATGTCTTTCTACAGGCGATAAATCATCTGTCACTGCTCTCCTATCATCGAAAACAAAACATTCACCTTGCCATAAATTGTTCTTGTTTTGTGTATCTTCTAGATATTGCAGTATTCCACCCTTTAAATGATATACCTCATCATAACCTATGCTTTTAAGTAAGCTGGTGGATTTTTCACACCTGATACCACCTGTACAAACCATAGCAATTTTCTTACCTTTGAGCAATTCTTGATTCTGCTGAACCCAAGCAGGAAATTGTTTAAATGTTTTGGTATTAGGATTAATTGCTGATTTAAATGTACCAACCTCTACTTCATAATCATTTCGAGTATCTATTACTATAACATCTTGTTTTGTGATAAATTCATCCCAATCTTTCGGCTCTATATATTCGCCTTTAAACAAATCAACATTTAAATCATCAACGTTCATTGCTACGATCTCTTTCTTCAGTCTGACTTTCAATTTCTGAAAAGGATGAACATCACTATAATTTATTTTAACGTTAACATCTTTGGGACCGGTCAGCTTTATCAATTCTTCAAGTACAAGATTTACATTTTCATATGAACCTGAAAAAGAACCGTTAAAGCCTTCATTAGCTAATAAAATAGTACCTCTAACATATTTTCTTTTACCGATAAGCAAAAGTTTCGGTATCAAATTCGCCGGTTCTTCTATATTAACAAAACTATATGCACTTAAAATTGCTATTTTTTCATTCATAAATTATTTAGGTATTATTTTTACATTCTATGTCATTCCCGCGCAGGCGGGAATCCAGCAAAAGCTATAACAAACTTATTTTTATAGCTTTATTTTATTTTTGTATCAATGTTAAGATTATGTTTCTGGATTCCCGCCTTCGTGGAAATAAAATAGAAAACTATATCTTACATAACCTGCAATGGTACGAACATATTACTACTACCCCTTTCAATCAAGAGCAAAATATTTTGCTTATCTGATTTTTTAGCATTTTCATATAATTCTTCTAGCTTACTTATATCGTCTATGCTTTCCTGATTAATATTGGTTATCAGATCACCAATTTTGAAGCTACTTTCTTCTTCATCAATATTGGTTATCACTATTCCCATTTTATCTTGAGGAATAGTATATTTTTGTCTTAGTTCTTCAGTCAAATTACCAAAAGTAATATTATTTTTAGTAATAGATAAATTATTTTCTTCTTTATTTGTTATTTCTTTCTTATTGGTCTCTTCTGTAGAATCTTTGGTAACCTCTTCATTATCCGCAGTAATTTTAATAGGTAACTCAAGCTCCTTTTTATCGCGAAGTATTTTTACTTTTACTTCCTGATCAATAGGAGCATCTGCAATAATTACACGTAATTTTTTAGTATTTTTAACCGGTATATCTGCAAACTCTATTATTATATCACCTGTTTTAATTCCCGCTTTATCACCTGGACCGTCTTCTTGTACTTTAGCTACTAACACCCCCCTAGTATTTTTAAGTCCTAGCCCTTCAGAAATTTCCTCGGTTAAATCTTGTATTGTTACTCCAAGGCGTCCTCTACTTACTTTTCCATCTTTCTTAAGACGTTCGATTATAGGCTTTGCAGTATTTGACGGTATTGCAAAACCGATACCTATATTAGTACCGAGCGGTGAAAAAATTGCCGTATTTACGCCGATTACTTTCTGATCCAAATTAAACATAGGACCACCGGAATTACCGTTATTAATTGCAGCATCCGTTTGAATAAAATTATCGACTATATTGTCCGTATCTATATCGATATCCCGCCCTTTAGAAGAAATAATACCGCTTGTCACCGTACCACCTAGATTACCGAATGGATTACCGATCGCAATAACCCAATCTCCTACTCTTGCATCATTCGAATCTCCAAACTCAACAAAAGGTAGAGGTTCCTCGCTATCTATTTTTAAGAGAGCTAAATCGGTTTTAGTATCGTTACCTATTAATTTAGCCGATAATTCGGTATTATCTGCAAGTTTTATATTAATTTTATCAACATTTGCAATTACATGATAGTTTGTCACTATTAAGCCGTTAGGTTCAATAATAAATCCTGAACCAAGCGGGACACTTTTCGGAGTTTGATCAACCTCTTCCAAATTCAGCGGTATATTAAGCTTTTCTAAAAAATCATTAACTTTTTCTTGTAGAGGATCTTTCTCGGCGTTTTCCGATTTACTATTAACATATTCTATTGTTGAAATATTAACGACTGCAGGAATTAACGGTTCAACTATATCGGCAAAGCTATAACGAGCGGCTTCACTTACTTTTAAAGGAGCAGAATTTATTTCCGTAAATTCATTCTCTTCTTGAGCTGCTACTTTTAAAGACTTACTATTTTCTTTTGCTAGCACAACGTTACTTGATATTAAAACTATTATAACAATAACTATTTTCAGATTAACCATATACTCCAAGTAAATAAAAAGTAGATAGACTAGTATACTACTTAGTGAGATTTAGATATTTTAAAACTTCAGCATCCGGTGAAATTACAAAATTAGTATTCTCTTTCTTTAAAGAATTTTTATATACTAAAAGTGATCTATAAAATTTATAAAATTCCGGATCAACTGAATAAGCAGAATTATATATTTTTGCCGCTTTCTCATCGCCGTCACCTTTAATAATTTGTGCATCTCGATAAGCTTTAGCAAGTATTATTTTACTTTCTTTATCTGCTTTTGAACGAATACGCACGCTTTCTTCTTGTCCTTCCGCTCTAATTTGGGTTGCTTCTTTTTCACGTGCCGTTTGCATACGACGATAAATAGCCGCACTATTTTCTTTTGGTAAGTCTGCTCTTAAAATTCTAACATCTACAACATCAATACCGAAGCTTTTAGCTTCACCGTCCACTTGATTTAAGATATTTAACATTACGTTACTACGTTCCTGACTTAAAAGGCTACTTAGCGAGATTTTACCTATCACCTTACGCATTGACGATTCAAGATTACGAGTCAGTCTAATTTTCACACCTTGATAATCATGTACCGTTTTATAAAACATTACGGGATTATTAATTTGGAATTTGGCGTAGGCATCAACAATAACTCGTTTACCGTCAGCAGCCGTTAATTCTTTTGCCTCAACCTCAACATCTAAAAGACGCTTATCAAAAAATTCAACATTTTGAATAAACGGGATTTTAATATTCAGTCCTGGATTTTCTATAGTTCTAACTGCCTCACCAAACTGGAATACTACTGCAGATTGGCGTTGGTCCACTGAAAATAAGGAGCTAGAAATCAGTATCAGCCCAAAAACAATTGTAAAAATTATATAATAAATCTTTTGTTGCATTTAATATTCCTTGTTGTTTAGATGTCATTTGTGTATAGCGTGAAAAACACGCTTGATGTCATTCCCGCAAAAGCGGGAATGACATAGCACCCCTATGGTTTAATAGCCATGTGCGGCAGTAGTGCCTTATTAATAATCGTTTTATTTGAACCACCTAATATCTCTTCCACTACTTCTAAATATAATCTATCTCTAGTTACTTGCCTACCTATAGCATATTGTTTATAAATAGCATTAAATCTTTGGCTATCACCTTCTGCTTTCGATATAACTTCTGCTCTATAACCTTCTGCTTCTTGTATAATCTTTGCAGCCGCTCCTCTAGCTTCCGGCAAAATCTTATTATTATAGGCTTGAGCTTGATTTATTTCTTTTTCTTTATCTGCTTTTGAAGTTTGCACGTCTCTATAAGCGTCTATTACTTCGGCAGGCGGCTCGGCTTTTAATAATTGTACTTTCTCAATCATAACACCGGCATTATAACTATCCAATATCTTCTGTGCTAATTTCTCTATTTTATAAGTAATCTCCTGCTTTTGATCGGATAATACCCAAGAAATAGGAGTATTGCCTATGACTTCCCTAACGGCACTCTCGACTGTTGCTTTTACTGTTTCTGCAGGTCTTTGTACGTTAAAAATAAAATCTTCAAGATTATTAATATGCCACATTACGTCACAATTTAAAGCAATGATATTTTCATCACCGGTGAGCATGATACTTTCACCGGCAATATTTTTAGTATTATCGCCACCGCTACGCAGAGAGCTATTTGTACGATAACCAATCTCAATCCGACGTGATTGTTTAACTTTCTCAACTATTATCTTTTCAAAAGGTGCCGGTAAATGATAATTAAGCCCGGGGTAGCCCTTACGCACAAAACGCCCAAATCTTATTACCGCTGCTTCTTCGCCTTCTTTTATTTCATAAATACCCGAAGCGAGCCATAAAGCAACCACTGCAACAACAGCTAAAATTATTGTTTTAGCATTGAAATTAAACGGGAATTGAAATTGATCAAAATTAAATTGATTTTTACGCGGTCTTGTGAATATGTTACCTTCTTTATCAGAATCAAAATCTTTCCATGGGGATTTTTTTAAAATTGAGATATGTTTTTTATTAAGCATTTGCTTTATTGTTTTATATTATTTTTAAAGATGAGATAATTATATATATTATAGTATATAACGTCAAGTTACGAGCTTAAACAGCTTTAAAAAGGAAATTTCATTATGGCGAATTTACACCAACGACAAATTATAGATACAATTCAGCATATTACCTTTAAAGACGGTACTTTTTTAAATGAAGTTATATCGGATATTATAATTAAAGGTAATAATATCGGTTTCTCAATAGATATATCAGGTAAAAACAAGTTAGAAGCCGAAGAAATTAGACTTAAGGCAATTAATAAACTTAACGAGATTTCGGAAGTAAATAAAATAACAATTGTTTTTACCGAAAGTAAACCGATGGAGCAAAAAGTTCAAAAACCAAAACATTTTGTAGAAAATGTAAAAAAAATTATCTTAGTAGCGTCAGGTAAAGGCGGAGTCGGAAAATCTACAATATCGGCTCTTATCGCTCAGCAGTTAAGTCTAGCAAATTACCGAGTCGGGATAGTAGATGCGGATATTTACGGTCCGTCAATTCCGCATATATTCGGCATTAACGAAGTACCGCAAACGAAAGATGGACGAATAATACCGGTACTTGCTCAAAGCATCGAAATTATATCTATAGGCTTCTTCGTTAAAGACCACTCGGCAATTATTTGGCGTGGTCCTATGGCGAGTAAGACTATTTATCAATTATTATCGGTAACAAAATGGGATAATTTAGATTATTTAATTATCGATATGCCGCCGGGAACAGGTGATATTCATTTAAGTATACTAGAAAATTATCATTTAGACGGCGTAATAATCGTAACTACACCACAAAAAATATCAGAAATAGACGTAATACGTTCTATAGATTTATATCAAAAACTAAATTTACCTATTTTGGGAATAATTGAGAATATGAGCTATATGCTTAAAAATAATAGTGGCGGACATTTATCACAAAAATATAATATACCACTAATCGCTCAAATTCCGATCACACCACAAATAGCCGAGGCTTGCGATAAATCACTACCTCTCACAAACTTATTAACATTACCTTTAGAGAAGTATTTACAATGAAAATACACGTATTGGCGGATGATAGAACAGGCAACACCCATCAGGCTATTGCACTTGCTGAAAAATTAACGGAAGAATATACAACAATTAAGCTTGAATATAATTGCTTAGCTAAGCTACCGAACTTTTTACTAAAATATTATCCTATTCATATAAAAAGTAAGCTATTGCAGTATCTTTTGGATAAGTCCCCGCCTGATATGATAATTACCGCTGGAAGAAGAACGGCAGTACTAGCATTTTATTTAAAAAAGAAATTTAAAGATATCAAGTTAATACAAATAATGCAGCCTAATCTTCCTTACAATGCATTTGATGCCGTTATTCTGCCTTATCATGACCAACGTCATTGCGAAGCCACAAAGTGGCTGAAGCAATCTCAGGGCTTTTTTACTAGATTGCTTCGTCAATACTTCGTATTTCCTCGCAATGACGACTTTAAAAACATCATCCCCATCAACGGAGCTATCAACAACGTAACCAAACAGTTCGCCGCAGCAAACTTGGAACTCCAAAAACATTATCCTAATCTTAAACAGTTTATTGCAGTGATAATCGGTGGGAATAATAAAAAATTTAATTTCCATGAAGATGAAGCAGTTTTATTTGCTTCATTATTAAATAAAATATATACTAATCAAAAAATACCTTTTTTCATTAGTTTTAGTAGACGTACACCACACACTGTAAAATCAATTATTAAAAATAATATGCCGTCCTCCACAATTATTTATTACCCGAACGAAGACGCAGGCTATAATCCTTATATAGCTATGCTCTCCAAGGCAAAATATATAATCTCTACGGCCGACTCAATCTCAATGTGCAGTGAAGCAGCTTCAAGCGGCAAGCCTCTTTATATATTCTACCCACCAAACTTTAATTCTTCAAAACATAAGATTTTTATAAAGCAGTTAGTAGCACAGAAGATAGCAAGAATTTTTGATACGTCGGCTATTGCTCTAGAAGAATATAGCTACAAATCCTTAAATGAAGCAGAAAGAGTAGCTGAAATTATTAAATCTTTAATCAAAAGCTGGTAATTATATGGATAAAGATATACAATCATATATATTCATTAATAAGCTAAAATCTTTACCGTTTGTCAACGAAATATGGCTTTTTGGCTTCTCGTGCTAGAGGGGATAACGATGAGCGTTCTGATATTGATATTGCAATTATCTGCCCTAATATTACAGATCAAGGATGGCTAGAAGTTATGTCTATAATAAAGAATGCCGACACGCTTTTAAAAATAGATTGTGTAAGGTTTGAAAGTACTAAAATAAGCTCTGAACTTTATAAAAATATATTAAAAGAAAAAAATTATATATGTCAAAATAAACCTTAAACTTGAAAAATTTCGTAAAGCTTTTATGACGCTTGAAGATATTTATTTAAAACCGACAACAGAAGATAGGGCTTATATTGATGCCACTATACAAAGATTTGAATTTACTTTTGAACTCGCTTGGAAGTTTTTAAAAGAATATTTTTCTCAAAAAGGCACATTTCTTCACTATCCTAAAGAAGTGATAAAGGAAGCTTTTGTTGCCGGTATTATAAATGATGAGAGTTTATGGATTTATATGCTTACTGATCGTAATATGATATCTTATACTTACGATAAAAAGCTTGCTGATAATATATAACCGAATAAGAAATTATGTTCCTGAACTTAAGAAATTACTAAATATCATTGATTTAAAGATTTAATAATACCTTGCAGAGTTTGGACTTCAGGGGAAGAGAGACTATTTATACGTGTAAATATATTAGTGATATTTTGTTGCATAGCAGTTTTTTTGTCGGGAGCCTTGAAGAATCCGGCTTTATCGAGTTTGCCGAATAAATTTACTAAAAAATGCTCTATTTCTTCTTTAGTAGCTAATTTTTGAATGTTATGTACATCCTCTCTGGGTGTAGAATTACGAAACAACTCATAGCATATAATAATAACCGCTTGAGCAATGTTTAATGAGCTAAATTCGGTTGTATTAATAGTGATAATCTTATTAGCAAATGCGATTTCTTCGTTGCTAAGCCCATTATTTTCCCGTCCGAACATTATCCCGACTTTTTCAGAATTTGGATAATCTAAAGGTAAATTTTGTGAAAATACATAATCTTTATTCATAGCCCTTTTAATGCAAGTAGTAGCATATAAATATTCGAGGTCTTTAATGCTATCCTCTAGGCTATCAAAAATTTTTGCATGATCTATAATATTAACCGCTCCGACTGCATTACTACGTGCTTGCTCATTAGGCCAGCCGTCTCTTGGAGCCACGATTCTAAGCTCATTTAAGCCAAAATTCTTCATTGCTCTTGCAGTAGCACCGATATTCGCACCCATTTGCGGGGCAACTAATATTATCATTGGATTCATTTTAATAATTTTTTGTAACTAAGCAGGTATAGGCAATCGCTACGGCGTCAGCTTCATCAGAATTGGTAATTAAGGCAGTGCCAGGCAGCAAAAGCTTTATCATATGCAACATTTGGTCTTTCTCTGCATGCCCATATCCTGTTACGGTTTTTTTTACCGTATTTGGCTTAAACTCTCGCATGTCCAAATTATATCTACCGATCAGCGACATTATCGCCCCTCTAGCATATCCAAGCTTTAAAGAAGTCACGCTATTAGTATTAACAAATGTTTCTTCAATCGCTGCTATATTTGGTTGATATTCTAATATTACTTTTTCTAATGTACTATTAATAAAAGCAAGTCTATGATGAATTGCATCCTTACTATTTGTTCTAATAATACCACTAGCTAAATATTTCAACTGTGCGGTCTCCTTTGCCACTACTGCCCATCCAAGACTCCCAAGTGCCGGATCAATCCCAAGTATTATCATGATTATTTAATGTTATTTTTATTGGCATTATTATATGGCTTTTATGTCATTCCCGCTTTCGGGGGAATGACATCGAAAACCATCCAACAAAGTCTGTCAAGCCACAGGGTGACAGCTTTATATCTTCATATACTGATAAAATTCTTGATTATTCTCCCACAGCTCACGCACCTTAACGAATAAAAATAAATGCACAGGAAATCCAAAAAACCTCTCCATTTGCATTCGGGATTTTGCTCCTATTTCTTTGATTTTAGAGCCGTTTTTACCGAGTATTATAGTTTTATAGCTCTCTCTTGAAACTACTATAACTTGATTAATCTTTACGGATTTGTCTTTAAGATCTTCCCATGTTTCGGTTTGTACGGTTAATTTATAAGGGAGTTCTTTCTGCAAATTTAAAAATAACTGCTCTCTTGTAATTTCTGCTGCAATAAAACGCATAGGTAAATCCGTTATGTCGTCTTCCGCATAAAGCCAAGGAGAAAATTTGGCCTTACTTGTTATATATTCAAGTAATCCATCAATATTTTTGCCTGATAAAGCAGATATAGAAAAAAGCAAGCTATCAGGATGATTTTCTGTTAAAAAAGCTTTAATGTCATTTAGATATTTTGATTCGATGTCTATTTTGTTCAATAAAAATATCGGAACAATATTAAGTGAGCGAAGCTTATCTAAAATATTATGCGTTATATCATCAAACGACTTTAGACTATCAATAATTAACAGAACTAAATCCACACTATGCAAACTAGACCACGCACATCTTACCATTGCTTTCTCTAAGCTCCCTTTCGGCTCAAATATACCGGGCGTATCGTATAAAATTACCTGTGTATCTTTTAAGGTAACAATACCGGTAATAATTGACCTAGTAGTTTGAACTTTTGGGGTAACGATTGAAAGCTTCTCACCGATTATTCTGTTTAATAAAGTTGATTTTCCGCTATTAGGTCGCCCGATTATACAAACCGATACCGTTTTCTGATTAGACATCTTCCCAAACTTCACTTCTAGAGGTAATTTAGACGTCGATCCAATACTCGCATCCTCGCGTACTGCGGCGGCAAGTGCTTCCGTGTCTCCTTTAAATTCCTCTCTATAAGCGAATTTGGCAAGATGTCTATTAGTCATTTTTAAGTCTATGCAATAAGCTGCGTGCTGCGTTTTTCTCTGCTTCTTTTATTGTGTGACCAGTGCCTGTTTGTTCATAATCTTTTACTTTTACAAGAACCGTAAAAGTCGATGAATGGGAGGCTCCTTCTCTTTTTATCAGACGATATATAGGTAGGTGATGATCACTAGCTTGAGCCCATTCTTGTAAAGCAGTTTTTGGGTCATAATCCGTTAAATTCTGAACTTTTATAAATTCTGCCCATAACTTCTCAATAATATCATGGGTTGTTTCAATATTGCTATCAAGATATATAGCTGCAATTAAAGCTTCCGTGGCATTTTCTATATTATTACGATTATCACGCCCGCCTGCTACTTCTTCGCCATGAGTCATAATTATATAATTTTTTAAAGTAAGTTTAGCTCCAACCATGCATATTGTTTCTTTGCAAACCAAATATGATCTAATTTTAGCTAAATTCCCCTCATTATAATTTGCAAAATTTCTAAATAAAATTTCTGTGATTACTAAATTTAATACGGCATCACCTAGAAATTCTAATCGTTCATAATCTTTATCATCCTTGTACTCGTGATGTTGCCTTAAAGACGGGTGACTCAACGCCTCTACTAAAAGCTCTTTATTTTTGAAACTATAGCTAAGTAGCTTTTCTAACTTCTCAAATGATTCCATTACGCATCCGTGTTATAAAGATTTCTGAAAATTCGATTTAACCTAACAGATTCAATCCATGGCTTTAACTTTAGTACTAGATTAATAACTCCTATATCATTATCCCACCAAGTTATTTTTGTTGAGAACCAAATAAATTGTGCTTTAGCAATAAAATTTTCAAACGGTACAAATCCAAGATTTACTCTACTATCATTTGACTGATCTCTATTATCCCCTAAAAAGAAATATTTCCCTTCAGGTACATAAAAAACATCCGTATTACCATATCTATCATTATATATAACGCCATAAATAGGAGCAAGTTTATAAGAAAAATATGTTCTACCGTTTGGCAGTGTTTCTTTAAACTTTAAATATTTTATTCCCTCTTCGCTTATATAAGTTCCAACTTCCGTGCGTTCTATTTTTTTGTCGTTAATATATATTACGTCATCAATCAATTGAATTTTATCGCCGGGTAGCCCTATTAAACGCTTTATATATCTAACACTCATATCGTTAGGCGGACGGAAAACTACAATATCGCCACGATCCGGTTCACGAGCAAATATTCGCCCTTTAAAAAGAGGAATAAAATCAAAAAAAGATAAAGAATAATTACTATAACCATAACTATATTTCGTAGAAAATATATAGTCATTCTCAAGTATGGTTGCTTTCATAGACCCGGTTGGAACGGTAAACGGCTCCATAATAAGTATTCTAATAAGTAAAGCGATACATATTACAAAAGCAAAAGACCCCCACTCTTGCTTAGCTGTTTTATTAGTGTTTGATTTTGTATTATCTGTTTGCATAATCTCTTAATTATTTATAAATTGGAATCGTCATTGCGAGAAAATTACAAAGTAATTGACGAAGCAATCTCAGGAGTTTGTTATTATTTCATGAGATTACCACG
>NZ_BCMR01000025.1:0-23227 GCF_001653015.1 Rickettsia sp. Tenjiku01 | reverse complement strand
ACCTTATTTTTGCATCTTGAATTATTTCACTTGCAAACTTCATCTTACTACTATGTTTAAATATCTGTTTTTCTTCTTCAGGCTTAAGCTTTTCATTCTTAATAAAGCAATCACATTGTTCTTGGGCTGCTAATTCGTTAAATAGTTGCCCTCTTAGTTCTGTGTTAATTTCTGCTGGATAAATAGTGGCTATTTTCTTTAAATTATCCTCACCAAATTTATATATTAGATGATCACTGAAAATACTTCTTGTTTCTAACAACATTACGAACTTATCTTTATTATCACCTGCATAAGATAATATTTTTCCGTAAAATTTGGTATTTTCATTTGTAATACTAATTACGTAATTAATATCACTTGCTACTATTTTAAGCGCTAATCCTTTGTTTAGGAATAGAGGTTTATTTTATATTGTTCTGCTAACGGATCGTCTGTTTCTGCAAGTAATTTAGTTATAAACTCCTCTAAACTTACTATTTTGCTTGCTGAATTATCGGTTGTAAATATTTCATAGTTTCTATCTTCAAATATTATCTTGCCTTCTATTCCTGGTGCTGTACTAACCAATACCGTAAAAGTAAAATTATATTTCTTTATACCATTTAAAATAAACTTACTCTCAACTCATTTATCACACCGCTTTTTAATATGCTTTTACCTATTTCTTTTAAAAAGATTTGTGTTTCGCTTATATTCGCTAATTCGTTAAAACTCGCAATAAACCATTCTAGTACTTCAGGATTTTTACTTTTTTCATATTCTTAAGTGATGTAATCGGTTATTGTGTGTAGGTTTTGGCGTCTATTTCTAAATATAAATCCTTATCAAAATTTTGAGTTCTATGTAGATCAATTATTTTTATTAACCTATTAACTTGTTTATAACTAGCTTTATCAAATGATCTTACATTTATTATTATATTAATTAAACTTACAGCAACTGCATATTTAGCATATCTGTCAACATAAGGGTCACTGAGTATATCTTTGAACACTTTACATGCTTCTTCTACCGGTTTTACCTTGCCTAATTCAACTAAACTTAAAGCAGACTCGGATTTGTCAGAATTACTAAATAAATTTTTCAGTATTTTAGATGCGTCATGTGATATATTGGGGTTTATTTGTATTATCCAACCTAGGATTTTGGCGATTGTGAATTCAATATAATTACTAGGGTTATTAAGTAGTGTATTCAATATTTTTAATGTCTCTTGGACTAAACTAGGATTTATACGTACTGTTTCAGTTAAGCTCCAAATAACTACAATTATGACTTCGTTGCCGGAATCGTTTAATACTTCTTTCAATATACTAAATATTGCTAATGTTAAACTTGGTACAATATATGTTAACTATAAGCTTACAACAGCCGTAGCCTTAATATAAATATTAGAATCATTTAGTAGATCTTGCAGTGTATTTAAAGTTTATTGTTCATGCATTACACTTAGCATTTCAGTTAAGCGTCTCGAGTAGCTTGATATAAAATTTCATTATTAGGGTTACCAAATAGTTATTCTGCTTTTAAACATTGCACAGTATCAAATTTGACATAATTAGGCATTACGGATTAGTGTTTTCAATATGTTCAATGCTTCTTTTACTAAACTAGGCTTTGCCTTTACTATTTCAACTAAAACTGAAACTGCCTCGAACTTGCAATTTTCTATAGGATCATTAAATAATTCTTGCAGTGCATTAAATGCCTTGGGTGCTATATTAGGTGTTGTATTTACTATCTTAACTAAGCTTTTAATAACTATGTATTTGTTATATAATTTTTTACCTGATTTAATATTTTAATATCTAAATTAGGCATAATATTAATTATTGCAATCAATATTACATTTACATATTCATTTAATACCTTTTTATTTAATAACGGTATTATTTTTTTAAAAACTTTCCTGTAATACTGTCTTATCTATCGTCTCATCTAATATTTGGGCTAATTTTTGTAATTGTTCATCTTTAATTTCTAATAGGCTTGTTAACTTCTTATAAATTTTTGTTTTATTGCCCCATTCATTTCTTATTTGCTAATCCTGTGATGATTCCTATAACTGTTTTAAATTCTTGAGGGTCAGTTTTTTTATTTTGTAATTTTTCATTTACTGTTTTAACAATTGCTTCCGATAAATAACCACTGTCTATTATAGTTGTTCCCAACCTGTAATATCTTTTAGCACAACTTCATCTATTAAATTTTGTATTTGTTTTAAATTCGGTATTCTACTATCAAATTTCCCGTTAATGTTGCAGAGTATAATCTTTTTTTTCAATCCCTAACTCTAATATCCTATCCACATTACATGTTACAGCTTTCCAAAATATTTCTATTAACTCTTGATTATTTTCATTACTTACCATCCCTGCTAGAAACTTCAGAGTCATTAGATATTGCGGATCGTTTCAATGCGCACCTATAAAATTGCTGCTGTATATTTTGTGTTGTTATCTGCTAACTGATTTTTTAAATAACATGCAGCTAGATATTCTTGAAATGTTAAATGAATAAATTGAAAATTTTGCCCTTCTATTCTTAATAGCCCTTGTTCTATAACTTCGTCTATATCTAATATATCTTTCTTGCTTTCTACTACTTTGTTCTCTACTCACTTCCCTGTTGCAACAAACGACTCATAAGCTATTTGCTCTAAAAAACTCATTTTGTTTTTTAAGTGATTATTAGCTTCAGTTTTATTTTTATATATAAGTCGTTTATATAGTGAAATAATAATTTGTTTTTTTTGAAATTTATCCCTTATTGCTTGATCGCTCCAAACCAAACATATTAATGCAGTATTGATAGGAACTGCACATATTTCTATTTGGCTATGAGTAGCCAAAAAGATTTTTAATGGTGTTCCAAGCTCTTTATCATACTCAAAATTTTTATGTACATATTGGCTCTATTCCCTCACTATCCCAGCCTATATTGTCTACTTTCTGCTCAAATCTGTTGCTCATTTCTTCTATAACCGCATTAGGCCTAGAACTCATTACGATATTTTTATACTGAAATACCGAATCCATAATATCTCACGATTACTCTGTGATAAAAACGCTACCTCATCATAACCATCCAGTAGTAATAATATCCTATCTTTATCTTGTATGCTTTTTATATCTTCAAGTTTTATATCTTTAGAATCTAAACAATAATGGACAAAACAACTTAGTATATCGTTATCTATATTAGTACCATAACGTACTGTCCAACTTAACAATTCCTTTAACCTGATTCTAAATACATAATCAAATTTGTTGTTCCATAGTTTTTCTGTTCCCCATTTATAAGATAGATAATGCATTAACATGGTTTTACCTATTCCTGCACTACCGAGTAACAATACTTTACCTATATCAACTTGCATTCTGTTTATTTTCTCAACTATATTTTTTATTTCTGAGGTACTTTTATTAGTTAGATTTCTGCGAAGTATCGCAAACTTATTTTCTTCATTTAGTGACTTAACTATATCATCAATTTTTTCTTCTTGAACTTGATTTTTTATCAAACAACTCCCTTATCTTTTCTTCCGTATCTATGGCTTTAAAAATATTCTCTATTTCTGCCGGTGATGAGACAGAAGTAGATTTCGGTACGTGGGCTAGTCCTTTTGTCGGCAATAGTACTCAAAAGGCACAAAATAATCTAAGCGGTTATAAATCTAACTCAACCAGCAGTACTGTCGGTTTTGATAGTTGAATAGGCGATGATTTCTTACTTGGCGTTGCCAGTGCATGGCAAACAAACTCTTACGACTGATATGGCACTGAGATTAGGTAAATATTTTCACACTTCAGCCCAGTTATGGATTAATTTACAAGCAAGATATGATTTAAAATTAGCCTAGCGTAATGAATGGCCTCATATTAAAATCGTATTCGTACTATGGAAGCAGCAAGAAAAGCTAGTTGATCATTTCCTAGCAACGGCAAAAGATTCAGGATGTCTTATGGCAATATCGATATCCTACATAAATCTTATTCTTATACTGTCGCTTGTACCAAGTGCATAAGGGTTAACTAACACATCTAATACGCCCCATTGCCCGACATAAAATATTAAATAATACTTTTTATCACGGAGTAATACATTAAAAAAAGGCAACAAATAATACCCTCATATTTACAAGCCTATTGTTACTAAAGAATTATAGAACAAATAGAAAAAGTTTTTGCATCAATGTATATTGAGCCTGATTTATTGAGCAAAATAATTAAAAGTGTTAAAGAATCGGCAAAATATGAAAAAGATTATTATAACACAAGAATAACAGAATTAAATAAAGAGCTTATCAGTGTAAAAAATAGCCTTGATAAGCTTAGAAGTAAACTTTTAGAAGGTATATTTACAAATGAAGAATACGAAGAAGATAAATATAAATTAACAACACGTCGTGATAAAGTAATGTTAGAGATAGCAGAGCATAATAAAGGTGATGATTGTTTTACGGACAAAATGATAGATGTACTAAATTTAGTTGCCAATGCACATCAATATTTTGTTTTGTCGAATGCTGAGGGAAAAAGACGCCTAATAAAAACTGTGTTTTCAATTAAATTAACAGACAAAAAGCTTGACTTTATGATACATTCGCCGTTTGATTCATTCGCAAAGTTGTCAAAAATTGAGGAATGGCTCCCCGGGCCGGACTCGAACCAGCGACCGAACGGTTAACAGCCGTTTGCTCTACCACTAAGCTACCGAGGAACATTAGAAGCATCTGGAAGATTCAGATACTTCCTTATAACAAATCTTTATTATAACGTCTAGCGTTTTCTTTATATAAAATAAAAAAGTTTTATTCATCACCTATTTTTAAAGCTGCAATAAACGCAGATTGCGGAATTTCGATATTACCGTACTGTCTCATTCTCTTTTTCCCTGCTTTTTGTTTCTCAAGTAATTTACGTTTACGACTTATATCACCGCCGTAACATTTAGATAAAACATCTTTACGTAGGGCTTTAATAGTCTCACGAGCGATAATACGACTACCTATACTTGCTTGAATTGCTATATCAATCTGCTGTCTCGGTATTAAACCCTTTAACCTTACGCATAATGCCCTCCCTCTTTGCTCGGCACGTGAGCGGTGTACGATTGTGGATAGTGCATCAACCACCTCTGCGTTAACCAAAATCCCAAGCTTAACAAGTTCGGAAGGTTCATAAACATCCATTTGCCATTCAAAACTTGCATAACCTTTAGAACAGCTTTTTAAACGATCGTAGAAATCGTAAACTATCTCATTTAGCGGTAATTTATAAATTATTTTAGCCCTATTTGCTATATAGCTATGATCAAGCTGCATCCCTCTCTTTTCCGTACAAAGCGATAGTACCGCACCTAAAAACTCATCAGGTACCATTATAGTTGCCTTAATCCAAGGCTCTTCCATTGATTCAATTTTTTGTAAATCAGGCAAATCTGCTGGGTTATGTATCTCTAAGTTCTCACCGTCCCGCATATGAATTTTATACACCACGCTTGGAGCGGTAGTGATTAAATCTAAATCGAATTCCCTACTTAAACGTTCTTGGATTATCTCTAAATGTAACAGCCCTAAAAAGCCGCATCTAAAACCTACTCCGAGTGCCGAAGAGCTTTCCATTTCATACTCAAAACTAGCATCATTAAGGCGTAATTTAGCTAGTGAATCCTTTAGATGCTCAAATTCCGAGCTATCCGTTGGATAAAGACCACAAAACACTACGGGTAAGTTTGGTTTAAAACCCGGTAGAGCTTGCTCACAAGGCTTTTTTTCATCAGTGATAGTATCCCCAACTTTACAATCCGCTACTTGCTTTATAGCCGCAGTAAAGAAGCCGATTTCGCCTGCATGCAGAACATCCGAAATATGTTTTTTCGGAGTAAAATAGCCAACATTCTCAACGGTATAAACTGAGTTAGTAGCCATCATTTTAATACGCATATTCTTACGTAAGTAGCCATCAATAACACGTACTAAAATAACCACGCCAAGATATGGGTCATACCAACTATCAACAAGCAAAGCTTTCAAAATATCAGAACTACTTTCTTTTGGCGGAGGTAATTTATTTACTATAGCCTCTAAAACTAAATCAATCCCTATACCGCTTTTAGCAGAGATTAGCACAGCCTCACTTGTATCGATTCCGATTATATCCTCTATTTGCTGCTTAACCTGTTCAGGTTCTGACGCCGGTAGGTCAAGCTTGTTAAGCACCAGTACAATCTCATGATCATTCTCGATTGCTTGGTAAACATTGGCAAGCGTTTGTGCTTCTACTCCTTGCGTACTATCAACTACCAATAACGAGCCTTCACAAGCAGCAAGTGACCTACTAACTTCATAAGCAAAATCGACATGCCCGGGAGTGTCCATTAGATTCAAATAGTAGGTGTTACCGTCTTTAGCTTTATATACAAGCCGCACGGTTTGTGCCTTAATAGTTATACCTCTCTCTTTTTCAATATCCATCGAATCTAGCACTTGCTGGCTCATTTCCCTAGCCTGCAAGCCGCCGCAATGTTCAATTAACCTATCGGCTAACGTAGATTTACCGTGATCAATATGGGCGATTATTGAGAAGTTCCTTATATAGTTTTGATGATTCATAATTATTGTGATATAATTTGCATTTGTTTATTGTCTGTTATCCCACTATCAAGTCACAGGATGACACTAAACCACGATAATATATAACAAAATCGAAATTTATAACAGGAAAAAATAATGCGAGCTGAAATAGAAAATTATGTAAAAAAAATTGAGCAGTCTTTAGAACTACTTTGGAGGTCACTTTGACGTTGAAGCATCAACTGAAAGACTGAACGCGTTAGAAGAGTTAACAGCCGATCCTAGTTTATGGAATGATCAGGCTAATGCTCAAAAATTACTGCGAGAAAAAAGTAATCTAGAAGAAAAACTAAACGCTTTTAATAAACTCAAATCCAATTTAAAAGATGCTTTAGAACTTGAAGAAATGGCTGAAGCCGAAAACGATTTAGAAACACTTTCACAAATTGAACAGGACTTAAAAAATTTAAGCATCATTGCTGCCAAATTTGAAACGGAATGTTTGTTTTCAGGTGAAGCAGACGGTAATAATTGCTTTTTAGAGATTAATGCTGGAGCCGGGGGAACTGAAAGCCATGACTGGGCGTCTATTATGATGCGTATGTATTTGCGTTTTGCCGAAAGACTCGGCTTTAAAACCGAAATAATCAATATGATTAACGGCGAAGAGGCAGGCATTAAATCATGCACGATTAGGATAATAGGAAAGCGTGCTTACGGCTGGTTTAAGACCGAAGCTGGCGTTCACAGATTAGTGCGTATTTCTCCATTTAATGCAGCCGGTAAAAGAATGACTAGCTTTGCAAGTAGCTGGGTATATCCCGAAATTGATGATAATATAGCAATTACTATTGAGGATAAAGATTTAAGAATCGATACTTTTAGAGCATCGGGAGCCGGCGGGCAGCACGTTAATACTACCGATTCAGCTGTACGTATCACTCATATACCGACCGGTACGGTAACACAATGCCAAAGCGATAGATCGCAGCATAAAAATAAAGCTCAAGCTATGAAAATGCTTCAAGCCAAACTCTATGAGCTTGAAATGCAAAAACGTACCGATAGCGTTAACGAGCAGAATGCCGCTAAAACTGATAATAGCTGGGGACATCAAATTAGATCATATGTTTTGCAACCTTATCAAATGGTAAAAGATTTACGTACCGATTATGAAACTTCCGATACTAAAGGAGTGCTTGACGGTGACCTTGAAGAATTTGTTTCCGCAAACCTTGCTATGAATGCGGGTGGTAAGAAGTAGTGAAAATCAATGAGCAATACTTTAAGTAATGAATCATATACTAATTTAATTAAAAATTTAAAACAAGAAATTAGCAAAGCTCGTATTAGAGCCCATTTAGCAGCAAATAAAGAATTGATAGTTCTTTATTGGCATATAGGAAAATTAATTTTAGAACGTCAGACTAAAGAAAAATGGGGATCAAAAGTGATTCAAAATATTTCTGATGATTTGCGTAAAGAATTGCCTAAAATGAAAGGATTATCATATCAAAACCTTTCTTATATGCGTCAGTTTTTTGCAGAATATAATAATGACCAAATTCTCCAACAGGCGGTTGGAGAAATCCCATGGAGTCATAATATTATTATTTTTTCAAAACTAAAAAATATAAATCAAAGAATTTGGTATGCACAACAAACCATCGAAAATGGTTGGTCAAGAAATGTATTATCTTTGCAAATTAAAAGTAATTTACATGAAGGGTCAGCGAAAGGTATAAATAACTTCTCCAATACTTTACCTGAGCTACAGTCCGATTTAGCCAGGTCGATTATAAACGAACCGTATAACTTAGAATTTTTAGATATTCAAGGTAAAATAATAGAACGAGATTTAGAAAATAAATTGATAGATAATATTAAAAAAACTTTTTATTAGAGTTAGGACAAGGTTTTGCATTTGTTGGCAATCAGTATCATATAGAACTTGAGGGAGAAGATTATTATTTGGATTTAGTTTTTTATCACATAAAACTCAAATGCTATGTATGTTGTTATTGAATTAAAAACCGGCAAGTTTAAGCCGGAATATGCCGGTAAACTAAATTTTTATCTTAATTTAATGGAGCGCACAATTAAAGATAATTCGGACAATCCTACAATTGGGTTAATTTTGTGCGAAGAAACACAAGGTATTACTGTAGAATACGCTATAGAAGGCATCCAAAAACCAATAGGAGTATTACAATTTAAGCTTACAGCAACATTACCTAAAAAGCTTGAAAAATTCCTGCCTACCCCTCAAGATCTAGCAAAGCTAAAAAGCGAATAAATTACTAAAAGTTATTTTTCTTGATATCATGGTCAAGTTTTGGTATGACCTTTTCATATTTCAACCTTATTATTTTTATCGCAACATGAAAAACTAGAAAAACTTTACTACTGCTATTTCTATATTTATTATAGCTATAGCATTGGTTCTAGGATTTCAGAGTTATCAAAAATTTACTCAAGATAAACATTTTGAGCAGGTAATAACCGTAAATAATCTAGAGTTTGATCCTGCTAATGAAAAAATCCGCAAGACATTCTTATATCAAAATACCTATCAATTCCGATACTCAAAATATAGAGGCTGCAGATAAAGAGGACGGATATAATAGGATGAGGCTTGGCATAGATAGAGATTGCAAGAAAAGTAGCAACTAAAAAACTTGATAAGCAAATATCTAGCCTAACATATGAAGAATTGAAAAAATACGGACCGATGATTTTGTTTAACGGCGGAGCGTATGATAATAAATTACTACAAGCAGCGCTTGATAAAAATATTATTACCGATTATCCAAAAGAAAATTTTTATATTTTTACGCTGCCGGAATACCAAACCAATACCGGCACGGACAATTTAACACTCTATATAAAGAGCATGAAAACGGTAATATTGACTTAAGTAACGCCGAAATTGCTATTGTTACTCATGCTTATCATTTTCCTCGTGTTAATCGATATTTTGATAACAAACCGAACTTGGACTTCTTCTTTATTCATAACACTAAACCTATAATCTTCTTAGTCGATCGAAAATTTGAAACCATAGGAGTAGATAATGAACTAAAGCATGAGCTAATAAAATTACCTAACTATATAGAGAAAGGTTTTGTTTCAGAAAAATTAAATGCTAATATTTAGCAATGCTTGATTAATCAATGACTATCTCTCTTGCTTCTTGTTCCTTAATCTCAATACGAGGTAGAATAATAGTAAGTATTCCATTCTTAAGGCTTGAAGAGATATTTGCCTGATCTACATCTTCATATAATGATATTACATAATTAAAATTTTTATTCATATAATTATCTGAATCATCAGCTTTATTTTTTTCTTCTATATTCCCTGTAATAAATAATTTATTACCGTTTACTTTAACCTTAATTTGACTTTTATCAAAGCCAGGTACTTCCATAACAATAATATACTGCTTATCTTTAGTAATAAAATTGCTTTTTATGCTATTAGATTCATAAAGCGGCAATCTATTTCTAAATAAATTATCAATATTTGTAATTTGATTATCTATTAAACCTGCTACCTGACGCAGTGGCGTTGCATTACCGGAATCATAATTCTTATTAGCTATTGCAATATTACTAGATAAAATCATAGCTGCTATAGACGGAATATATAATCTTACGCTCTTTAACATAAAACCACCATTAATTTTGTTAGTTATATATTTAAATATATAAAGTTATCTATTTAAAATTCAAGTCTTATATTTCCATAATTTGCTGAAAGTACGCTACCCAAAATAAAAACTAATAATCTCCGCAAAAATAGTTTGATCTTCTATGCTCCATAATATATCTAGATATTTCAACTAGCAGAGCAGAACTTTTTAACGATTTATATTGAACATATGTAACTCCTCCATACATTGCAAAAAAGCTATAGGCAAGCACGGGTCTTACCGAGCCATTTAAAGCATCAACCCAACTAACACCTAATTTATAAGTGGAGTAAAGAGAATATTGCTCTACCATTTCTTGTGATATGGTAAGCTCTGTAAAAGTTTTAGACTGATTAAGTTTTTGTTATTAGCAATTTGACGGTCTAAAATATTTATCTCGTGTTTTTTGTCGTTAATATCTTTATATATTTTCAAAATTTCAGGAATTATTGAACTCATAAATCCTGTTATCGCCGCAAGTAAAGTAATCATAAATACTATCTATATAAATTTTAGGATAAGTATAGCAAAGATAAGTCATGATACTAAGAAAGAGGCAAAAAGGGGCAGCATGGACTGATTATTTATGTCATTTCTGCGAAAGCAGGAATCCAGTTTTTTAATCTAATTATATACTAAATTTTTATATAGTTTGCTGTGTTTTTATCATTTTTTACTGGATTCCTGCTTTCGCAGAAATGACATCGAACATATTTAATGATCCATGCAACAACGCCAATAATAGGAAAACTGATCCACTCAACAATTACTTTAAATTAGACCAAATGCGGTTTTTTGCAATATAGAAAAAGATAGTAAATACCGCTAAAAACATCATAACTTTAAGACCCATAGATTTACGATGTTCCATTTCCGGCTCAGCTGCCCATTGTAGAAATACCACAATGTCTTGCGACATCTGCTCTACACTTGCGTTAGTACCGTCCATATAGGTTACCTGCCCGTCTGTAAGCGGCGGCGGCATTGCTATTTGCTCGCCAGGAAAATAGGGATTATAATGAGTTCCCTGCATCAGCTTAAAATCTGCCGGCGGTTCGGTATAGCCGGTAAGTAGCGAATATATATAATTAGCTCCGTCATGACGTGCTTTTATTATCAACGATAAATCAGGAGGATGGGCACCGTTATTAGCTGCTCTTGCTGCTTGCTCATTAGGGTAAGGAGGTACAAAACGATCAGAGGGAAGAGCGGGGCGGTCAAACATCTCACCATCATCATTAGGTCCGTCTTGTATCGTATAGCCTTTGGCAATCTCTTTTATCTCGTCATCCGAAAAGCCGATATCTTTAAGATTACGGTAATATAAATTGTTTAAACCGTGGCAGACACTACAAACTTCTTTATAGACCTGAAAACCTCTTTGTGCTGCTTCACGATTAACTGTACCAAATACGCCGTCAAACGACCATTTCATCTTTTTTGGATGTAATACTTCTTCGTTGGCTAAACTTAAGCACGAAGTTAGTAGTATGATGATAGAGATAAGTAGTTTAGTTTTCATAAATTTTAGTCGTCATTGCAAGGGAAAATTGAAAATGTTGACGAAGCAATCTCAGGAGTTTATATATTATTTTATAAGATTGTTGTGTTGAGATTTTGTCTTTCCTTGCAATGATGTTTTTATTACAGTATAATTTCATTATACAAATCATCCCAATTTATATTTGTTTGTTCTATTAATTTAATTTTTTTGTTTCTTAAACCGGCTTTAATTTGTTTTTCTCTATTGATTGCTGAATTCATAGTTGATGAATCTCATAAAATACTAAAATTTAGCAATTTTTACTAAACTCCTTAATTGTATCATTTTTGTTTTGATATATTCTTTTTATTAAATTAAAAGCAACACCAGTATAGAGTATACCATTTTTCTCATTAGTTACTATAATATACTATTGGTTACTTCATAAATTTGTATAATACAAAAAACGTCATTGCGAGCAGCCATAGGCTGCACGGCAATCTCATGAAATAATAACAAACTCCTGAGATTGCTTAGTCAATTGCTATGCAATTTCTTCGCAATGACTTAACTCTTACAACTCCTCCGGCAATGGCAACGGTTTTTCATATTTACCTATCAGCGGCAGAGCTACTAAGACATGAAAAAAGTAATAACAAGCAGCAAAACGGCTAATGGTAATATACGGCTCTTCTGCCGGCTGCCCGCCTAAATAACCAAGCAATAAACAATCTACCATAAATATCCAAAAAGCCATTCGGTATATCGGTCTATAATTGCTACTTCTAACTTTTGAAGTATCAAGCCAAGGTAGTAAAAATAACACAAATATACTTCCGAACATTAATAGCACCCCACCGAGCTTAGACGGCACGGCTCTAAGTATTGCATAAAACGGCAGAAAATACCATTCAGGGACAATGTGGGCAGGCGTAACTAACGGATTTGCCGGAATGTAATTATCGGGATGTCCTAAATAATTAGGTTCGTAAAAAATAAAATAGGCAAATATTATGAAATAAACTCCGAAACCGACAAAATCCTTTACGGTATAATAAGGGTGGAACGGAATAGTATCTTTAGGGCTTTTAACAGCTATACCTTTTGGGTTATTTGAACCATGCTGATGCAAGGCCACTAAATGCAGCATCACTAAAGCAACAATAATAAACGGCAATAAATAATGCAGTGAGAAGAACCTATTTAATGTCGGGTTATCAACAGAAAAACCACCCCATAACCACGTAACTATGAATTCCCCTATTAACGGAATAGCGGAAAATAAATTAGTAATAACCGTTGCTCCCCAGTAGCTCATCTGCCCCCAAGGAAGCACGTAACCCATGAAAGCAGTAGCCATCATGGTTAGAAAAATGATGATACCGATATGCCAAAGCAGTTCTCTAGGTGCTTTATAAGAGCCGTAATACAAACCCCTTGCTATGTGTAAGTATACGGCGGCAAAAAACATCGATGCACCTACCGCATGAGTATAACGCAGTAACCAACCGTAATTCACGTTACGCATGATTCGCTCAACACTATCGAAAGCATGATCAACATGCGGAGTATAGTGCATAGCAAGTATGACGCCGGTGATTATCTGAATCACTAACGCAATACCGGCAATAGAGCCTAAATTCCACAAATAGCTAAGATTTTTCGGAGTTTGATAATGACTAAAATGTTTTAGGAACGCAAAAATAGGAAGACGATAATCTATCCATTCTATAATAGCATTAGGCTTTTTAGGGGTAATATCTTCATTCATAAATAATTACCCGATTCTAATTTTTTTGTCGCTAATAAAAGTGTAAGGCGGCACAGCTAAATTTAAAGGAGCAGGACCTCTTCTAACTCTACCTGAAGAATCATATTGTGAACCATGGCACGGACAGAACCATCCATCATATTCACCTTGATTAGCAAGCGGTACACAACCTAAATGCGTGCAGATCCCGATCGTCACCAGCCAATTATCATGCCCTGCTTTCACACGTGCTTCATCTGCTTCAGGATCAATCAGCTCTGACATTTTCACGGCTCTTGCTTCAGCTATTTTGTCAGGCGTACGGTTAGTGATAAAAACCGGTTTACCTTGCCATTTAACCGTAACTGTTTGACCTACCTCAATATTTGATAAATCAACCTCAATTGATGATAAAGCTAGCACGTCCGCAGAAGGGTTCAAAGAATCAACGAGAGGCCAAAGAGTACATGCTGCCCCAATTGCTGCCACACTACTAGCCGTTAGAACCATAAAATCACGACGTGTTGTTTGTTTGTTTTTATTATCTTCAGTATCCGACATATAATATTAAAGTGACATAAATTAACGATTATTATTACTACCGCTTGGGGTATTATTAAGATTATTTGGATTTTCTAGTGCTTCATAAGGATTTATTATAGGAGGTTCAGCGTCTGCAGCACTATCTGCTTGTTTTAGCATAAGCTTATTTATTTCATCTTCTAACACTTTTGCTCCTGTCCCTTCTTCATGCTTATATTCGCCAGGATCACTTAAGCAATTCCAAAAACTAACTAAACGATTCCAATTAGGACCGAGTTTTGTAGTACAATTTTGAGCAACTGCTTTAGTTGTATCTAATATCTCGACTGTAGTTTCAGTAAAATAATCTATAAACCCAATTTTTTTTAAGCCTAATACTGTATAATATAAAGTAATTAAGGAAGCAACTGCTATAATTAAATACCATTTAGTGATAATAGACCACAGAAAAAATCCCATAGGATTTGCTGCCATTAACCTTCGTAAAGCCTGCCACATATATTTTGCTCAAAAAATTTATTAATAATATTCATCTTATTTTATATCACTACATTAGTAAAAATAAAGCAAAATCAAGTAATATTATAAATATTTTTAATTAAACAGGAACTCAAGAAGAATGAAATCGGTAAAAATACTAAATTAATTCCTATCATAATAAAAATTAATTGTAAGTTATTATCTTGTAATATTAAACCTGTCATTATAATATTCGGAATTAATAACGGCATGATAAACGTACCGACAAAGTTAGCATTCTTCTTAAAATAACATTGCACGCTACCGGATAACACTACTAAACTACTTGATAACACTAATATCATCCATACACTAATAAAGAAAAATATTATCTCAAGCAAAGTTTTATCAAACAAGACATAAATAATGGGTAAAACAAAAACCAGCCCTATCGTACTACTGATAAATATAGCAAAAAATTTAGCCAATATAATTTTTTCATGACTAACAATTGATAATAATAACTCTAAGCTTCCGTCTTCCAAATCAGATTTAAATATAACTGAAGCAAAACCGATTAATGAAATTAATAAACAAATGACCGAAAAAATTAAACCGAATTTGTTAATATCCCTTTCACTGTTAATTAAAACAGTACTAATTATGCAAAATAAAAAAAATATAACTAGATATTGAATTATATTATTAATGCGATTCTGCACTATCAATTCACGCTTAATTAGTACAAATAGACTATTCATAATTATTAAATACGTTGTAAATTAAGTACATAATAGCTGCAACAGTTAAACCTATACCAATTTCAACAATAACTATCGCAATATGCTGAGCAAGTAGCTTATCATTGATAAAATTTGTTAGTGAATAATAATTTAAATAATTATCGTTAAAAAAGAGTGATATTGTTCCTACAATTGCATATATTGCTACACCTAAAACCGCAATACAAACTAGCACGTTAGGACGAAAATATCGGCTTAATTTTCGATTACCGTAAACTAAATCATAAGCAATAAGGCTAGATGCAAATATAACACCTGCTTGAAACCCACCACCCGGCGAAGACTCACCGTTAAGCTGAATATATATACTATATAAAATTATATAAGGTATTATAAAACTAGTAATATATTTTATTATTGGATTTGTCATCCCGTGGCTTGACCACGGGATCTTGTATCGCCTACTGTGTCCTGAGATCCTGAGATCAAGTCGCGGTATGGCATCATCAGACTTTCTTGAAAATATCAACAGCACGGCAATTCCTGCAATTAAAATTACGCTAGTTTCACCTAAAGTATCATATCCACGATAACTTGCAAGAATAGCCGCAACAAAAGAAGGTATACCTATATCTCTAGAGGTATTTTCGATATAATATTTACTTGAATGCATATGAATAGGAGCATTATCATCACCGTAATTCGGTAATTCTAGCCCCATATAAGCAAGAGTTACTACAAACAATAAACATATTAAACTTGCTGGAATAATATTAGTTCTCTCAACATTCTTTAAATCCGAAGGTAATTTACGCAACAAATTCAAATATACGCATGTTGATAAGCAAGCTCCAAGTGCTGCCTCGGTCATTGCGACATCAGGAGCATCCATAATAAGATAGGATACACCAATTAATAAGCTAAATACAGAAGCAGCAATCACTGCATTTAGTAAATCTTGAGCAAACATTATTTTTATCGAGATTAAGATCAATAAAAAAGCAATTAAGTTAAGTAGGTAATTGCCGAGATCAAAATTTAAAGCTGTCTTTACTGTCATATGGTTATTAAAATTTAACGTCATTGCGAGGAGAAACGTAATTTCGACGTGGCAATCTTATCAAGCATCCTGAGATTGCTTCGTCAATTACTTCGTAATTTTCCTTGCAATGACAGTACTATCAGCTCTAATTTTCATAAATAAAGATGCTTTACCAAGTGCATGAGTTGCTACCGGATTTAGTATAAAAATCAATAAAGCCGCTAAAATTAATTTAACAGAGTTCACAATATCTGCTTCAATGCACGCAAAACCTATTAAGCAAATAGGCACGCCGAAACTCTCAATAACACTTGCTGCATGTAATTTAGTATAAAAATCAGGAAATCTAAAAAAACCGATTATTCCTGAAAATATAGCAAATAATCCAATAATTACTAATAAAATTCCTATATAGTATAGTGTCATTGTGTTTATCCTTTTTTCATCATTGCGAGGAAACTATGAAATAATTGACGAAGCAATCTCATGCACAAGTCCTGAGATTGCCTCACGAACTAAAGTTCACTCGCAATGACGTTTTTACTCACCTTGAGCCAAACTATAACCTGCAACCCCGTCAAATTCAAACAGATTCTCTACTTTGATAAAATCGATATTTGCTGTGCTTAAAGCTTCAAGCAATCTTGTTATATCTAAATGCTTAATTTCTGTGCCGTCTTTATTCATAAAACGACAACACCAATGATCGGAAACAGTTTCAAACCTTGTATCACGAGGCCACAGCTTTAATCCTTTTGACGAGATTGTTTTTAACGCAAAATTACCAAGATCAAGTTTATTAATTTTATCCGCTATATCATGAGCGGAAGATACATTCATATTCACAAATATATCCGTACCAACCAATTTCTTAACTTCTTTAGTATCAATTTTATAATCTATATTGCTTTCTTGCTTCTCAGCAATTAAGGGATAATCTGCTTTAGGTAGCTTTGTCGGTAACTGTCCTAATCTTTTCGTTACTTCTTCGGCAAATTCTTTTGTACCGACTTTTTTACTAGAACTCTGCTCGTTATATATATCGGCTGTATGAACACCATCCTCTATAGTTTTTTTCCAAGCATTTTCGATTAATGTAGCGATATCACCCTGCCCTATATGTACTAGCATCATTATTGCAGCATTTAAAAGCCCTGACGGATTTGCGATATCTTTACCGGCAATATCGGGAGCACTTCCATGTACCGCTTCAAACATCGCATAATGCTGCCCAATATTTGCAGAACCTGCAAGACCTACCGAACCTGAAATTTCAGCAGCTACGTCAGATATGATATCACCGTATAAATTAGAAGTTACGATAACGTCAAATATTTCCGGTTTGGTAGCAAGCCTTGCCGTCCCGATATCGATAATATAATGCGCGTTATTAATTTGCGGGTATTCTTTTGCAATCTCATTAAATACTTTATGCAAAACCCCATCGGAAAATTTCATAATATTATCTTTGCTTAAACACGTGACTTTTTTACGGTTATTTTTTACTGCATATTCAAAAGCATATCTAATAATCTTCTCACATCCTGTATGACTTATCAACTTCATTGACTCATACATATTATGCGTTTGACGGTATTCTATACCTGCGTATAAATCTTCCTCATTCTCACGTATAATAGTTAGGTTCAAATTTGGATGTAATGTTCTAGTAAAAGGATGAAATGAAACGGCAGGACGAATATTAGCAAAAAGCTGTAATGTTTTACGAATCGTGACATTTAAACTTTTATATCCTCCACCTTGCGGAGTAGTAATCGGGGCTTTAAGTATAATACCGGTGCGTTGTATTGATGCCCAGCTTTCCTCGCTTATGCCTGAAGTATAATGCTTCTTGTAAAGCTTTTCACCTACTTCAATGGTTTCTAAACGAATACGAGCCTCGGCTTTGCGTAATATATAAAGCACTGCCTCCATTATTTCAGGACCTATACCGTCCCCGTATGCAATTGTAATCGGTGTAAATTCTACCATATTAAATACTCTCTTGTTTATATCATTCCCGCGTAGGCGGGAACCCAGTAAAATCTATAAAAACTAGTTTTTATAGATTTATTTTATCAAATATGTAACTTCTGTATCAATATTGAAGTTATTTTTCTGGATTACCACCTACGCGGAAATGACACACAAAAATCCATACAACACTATCAATAGTTTATTGTTACTTCTTTTAATCTCTCATTCAACATAAAAGTCACTTCGGAAGTTATATTCAAATTATTTTTGGCATATAAGACTTGAGCACTTGGAATTACCAAATTAAGGTTATATTTCTCGGCAAGTTCACTAATTATTGTAATAGTTGTTTCATGGACTCTACTCATAGCCTCAGCGTGGGCTTGTTCAAGCTTTGTTTTCTTAATCTGAATTTCTTTTCTAACGTGGCTAACTTTTGCATTAAATTCGTTTACTTTATGCTCAAATTCAGTTTCACTTAAATGAGAACGCTCATTTAGCAGCTTCTCTTCCAGCGGTTTAAATTCTGCTTCTTTTGCAGCAATATTCTCTTGAATTTTATGATTAAGCTTTTCGATTTTATTACGCAAATCTTTTATAGCGATCGAACCTTCCAATATAGATTGTACATCAGCAACAGCTACTCTAACTTTAAAATTATCTTCTTTAATTGGCACATTTTGTGCCTCCGTAATCGTTGAGAAATTTATTATGAATATGCATAAACATAATATTCGGTATATCATCCTTGATCCTTTTAGGTTAAACGGTATCGGCTAGGATTGTCATCCCGTGGCTTGACCACGGGATCTTGTGTCACAGGTAGTATCCTGAGATTCCGCGATCAAGTCGCGGGATGACATTCAAGATAACTGGATTCCCGCCTACGTGGGAATGACACTGGAGCAACACCCTTATTAATCTAAGAATAAATAATATCAAGCAATTTGTCTATAATTAAAAACTTAACCTTTACCTAACATTGGCACATTCCCGCCTCCCCATGGTATATATTCGCCATCCGAATAATAATCACTAGAAATAGGTTCAAACGAAATAGCTTTTATTGCTTCAGGACTTAAATAGGTACTCTCTCCATCACTAAGCAAAGGTTCAGTAGCCGGTTCTTCTAGCTCAACATCAATTTCATGCTGTTCATTTCATTAAATTCATATAAAAAAAAGCTTCATGAATATGCTCTGTTCCTTTGTTCTTAACCAAAACTACTGTAATACCATAGTCTTTTGCAGCATTGACAGTTATTTCGGTATTATTAATTATTTCTCTTATATATTCTTTTTTAGTACAATTTTGTATTTCTTCAAAATTATTAGAAGGTAAAGCTGATTTTATATAAATTTTTGCTGCATCTTCCTTTCCTAGTAACCTTGCTAATGCATATTTTACAGCATGAGGATAATCATTAAATGATGCTATAGCTATTTTATGACCGGATAATATAATATTCTTAAAAAGGCGTGCTATTTGCTCTTCATTTTTCCAACCTAAATTTTCATCATCTAGGAATTTCTCCATCAGCTCTATAGAAAATTTTTGCTCAAGCCTAACTTTTTCTTGCTCTCGTTCTTCATAGGAGCTAAAAAAGCGATGTTGTATATTTACGTGCTATTAAACCTCCTAACCTCTCTCCGATATAATTATGCGAATGTCCAACTAAAGTATTGTCACAATCAAATATAAATAAAACTGTATTATCGTTCATTAATTTCTCTTATTTTAAAGTTTAAAAATTCTTAGTAATTTTTATTCGACAGTTAAATCAATTTCTTTTTCAAGAACTTATATTCCAATTTTTGGTATTTTAGTGTATAGTACGAAAAACTATTGTAAACTTGTGAGAATTTTTAAAGATGACATCTATTCGTAATATAGCAATTATTGCCCACGTTGATCATGGAAAAACTACGCTTGTTGATAACATGCTTAAACAAAGCGGAACATTTAGAGCTAACCAAGCAGTTGCTGAGCGTGCTATGGACTCTAATGATCTTGAGCGTGAACGTGGAATCACGATACTTGCCAAATGCACTGCTCTTATGTGGAACGATATCCGTATCAATATAGTTGATACGCCAGGACACGCCGATTTTGGCGGTGAAGTAGAACGCATCCTTAGCATGGTTGACGGTGTAGTGCTACTTGTCGATGCATCGGAAGGACCAATGCCGCAAACAAAATTCGTGCTTTCTAAAGCGTTAAATCTCGGCTTAAAACCTATTGTCGTTATTAATAAAATCGATAGAGATGACCAAAGAATTAAAGAAGTCATCGATGAAGTATTTGAGCTATTTGTGGCACTTGAAGCAAACAACGATCAGCTTGACTTCCCTATAGTTTATGCATCAGGTAGAGCAGGTAGAGCATCTTTAACCTTTGATGATAAAATTAATCCTTTAGAAAATTTAGCAGATGATTTAGCACCGCTTTTCGACCTTATAGTACAGCATGTACCAAAACCCTTAGCCGATGACAAAGCACCGTTTTCTATGCTTGTTACTACTAGAGAATATAATTCTTTCTTCGGTAGGGTTTTAACAGGTCGTGTACAAAGCGGCACTGTTAAAATTAACCAAAACGTAAAAGTATTAAATCGTGAGAATAAAGTACTTGAAACCGGACGTATCACTAAAATATTAGCCTTTAGAGGCTTAGAGCGAATCGCTATAAATGATGCTACAGCCGGCGATATTATTGCCGTAGCAGGCGTTGAAAACGCCAACGTTGCCGATACTATCTGCTCCCCTGAGGTAACCGAGGCCGTACCGTCTCTACCTATCGATCCACCGACTTTATCCATGACTTTTAGCGTTAATGACTCACCGCTTGCAGGAAGCGAAGGGACAAAAGTTACGTCGAGCTTAATTGGAGCTAGGTTAATGCGTGAGCTTGAAAGTAACGTTGCCTTAAAAGTTACTGAAGCTGCCGAGAAAAATGCTTTCCAAGTTGCAGGGCGTGGTGAGTTACAACTTGGTATCTTAATTGAAACTATGCGTCGTGAAGGATTTGAGCTATCTATTAGCAGACCCGAAGTATTATTCCAAACTGATGAGCAAGGTAATAAGCAAGAACCGATGGAAGAAATCCAAGTTGACGTTGATGATGATTATGTTGGAGTAGTCGTAAAATCTTTAGCACTGAGAAAAGCCGAAATGACTGATATGAGGCCGTCAGGCGGCGGTAAAAGCCGTGTTACGTTTATCGGACCGTCTAGAGGGTTAATCGGCTATCACAGCCAGTTTTTAACCGAAACACGAGGCACAGGGATTATGAATCGTATTTTCCATGGATATGCTGATTATAAAGGAAATATCGAGGGAAGACGTAACGGTGTGCTTATCTCTAACGGTGACGGGGCAGCAATTGCATATGCTCTATGGAATCTAGAAGAAAGGGGGAAAATGTTTATAAACCCTAGTGACAAAGTATATAGAGGCATGATTATCGGCGAACATAATCGTGATAATGATTTAGAGGTAAACCCACTCAAAGCGAAACAACTGAGCAACGTTAGAGCAACAGGTAAAGACGAAGCCATAAGGCTAACTCCGCCAATGCTTTTAACGTTAGAGCAGGCAATCAGCTATATACAAAATGACGAGCGAGTTGAAGTAACACCGAAATCTATTCGTTTACGTAAAGCTCTACTTGACCCTAACGACCGTAAAAGAGCTGCAAAGTAGGTATGCCTAAAAAAGTTGACATCGTCATTGCGAGGAAAAACTGTAAGTTTTGACAAAGCAATCTCTGGAATCTTGCTTTATGAGATTGCTACGCTCCTTTCAGTTGCTCGCAATGACGAAAAAACTAAGCTAATACATTAAATACTATAATAACAAACCTTTTTAACGGCTTCTATTACATCGCTCTCACTCGGCAGAGCTAGTGTTTCTAAATTAACAGCATAAGGAAGGGGAAGATCTTTGCCGCTTACAATCTCTATCGGAGCATCTAAATAATCAAATGCTTCTTTCATAACAATAGAAGCTATACTTGCACCAACACCTGCAAAAAACCACCCTTCTTCCACTACAACTAAACGATTAGTTTTTTTCACTGATTCTATTATTGTCTCAGTATCAAGCGGTTTAATAGTGCGAAGATCAATAACCTCACAATCAATATTATCATTCTGCACAACATTTGCAGCATCTAAGGCAAGTTTTACTTGAATCGAGAAAGTTACTATAGTGACACTACTACCCTCTCTTAAAATTTTTGCCTGACCAAAGGGTATAGGCTTGATTGTTTCCGGCACGTCAAAACTATGCCCGTATAAAATTTCATTTTCTAAAAAAACAACGGGATTATCGTCCCTAATAGCTGTAAGCATAAGTCCTTTATGATCTTCTGCACTATAAGGAGCTACTACTTTTAATCCCGGAATGTGGGAATAGCAAGCTGTATAATTTTGGCTATGTTGTGCAGCTACTCTACTTGCTGCTCCGTTTGGTCCTCTAAATACTATCGGACATTTGACCTGCCCGCCTGACATGTAATGCGTTTTTGCAGCTGAATTAACTATGTGATCGAATGCTTGCATAGCAAAGTTAAAGGTCATAAACTCTACGATCGGGCGAAGTCCTGCAAAAGCTGCTCCGACTGCAAGCCCTGCAAAACCATATTCCGTTATCGGTGTATCAATTACCCTCTTAGGACCAAAGCGCTCTAGTAATCCTTGAGTTACCTTGTAAGCTCCTTGATATTCTGCAACTTCCTCGCCTATGACGAAAACCTTGTCGTCTCTTATCATCTCTTCTTGCATGGCATCACGCAACGCTTCACGTACCGTTATTTGCATTTTTCTTTTTTATTTGATTAAATTAAACGTTATTGCAAGGAGGCTTGCCTGCGTGAACGTCATTGCGAGCAGCCGTAGGCTGCGTGACAATCTCATGAAATAATAACAAATTCCTGAGATTGCTTAGTCAAAACTTA
>NZ_BCMR01000024.1:7500-10656 GCF_001653015.1 Rickettsia sp. Tenjiku01 | reverse complement strand
CGGGAATGACATAAAAACAATCAATGCAACAACACCCCGCTTTTGCAGAAATGACAATAAGGCACTTAAAACTTGAAATATTGTTAATTAGCTTTTTTTTATGTTATAAAGAACTGTTATAGTCATATAAACAGTATCTATGCTTAGTTATCTTAAACAAAATTTACATTCTTATTTTTCTAGTAGAGTACTAATTTTTACTTTAGCAACAGCAGCTATTATTTTTGCTTGTGCTACTTTTGATGTGATATCTTTAGAATCAAAGAATTTTAGTACGATTATTGGATTTTTATTAGTTGATTTAGCAATTTTTTTAATTTTAGGTGTTTTACTAACTCAAAAATTTTTTACTAAAAATAATAATAACGATAGTTCTAAATTACAAAATCGTATTGTAATTGCCTTTAGTTTAGTTGCAGCTATTCCAACTATAATTGTTTCAGTATTTTCTGTTTATTTTTTTAATCTTAGTGTTCAAGCTTGGTTTGATAAGAAGATTTCTACGGTTCTTGATCAATCCGTGATAGTTGCAGAATCTTATATTGCCGAGCATAAATTACAGCTAAAAGAAACGGCTTTAGCCGTTGCTGAAGATTTAAGCGATATGTATTACGATTTAATTCACAATCCCGCTTTATTTACTAAAACACTTAATACTGAAGCAGAGATGCGTTCGCTTGATGAGGCTATAGTTTTAAACAAATCTACTAATACTATAGTAGCTAATAGTTATTTAAGTTTTTCATTATCATTTGCAACTATCCCTGCACATTTAATAAAAAAAGCGGATTTAGGTGAACTGGTGGAAGTAAAATCCGATCCAACCAAAATAAGAATGCTGATTAAATTAAAAGAGTATAATGATGTGTATTTATTAGTTGGTAGATTAGTAGATAATAAAATTATCGACCATGTAGATGCAACTAACGGAGCAGCTGCCGAGTATAATAGTCTTAAAAATGAAATAGATAATATACAGATTAAGTTCTCTATAATGTTTATCTTTATTGCCTTATTACTTCTTTTTGTAGCGATAAGTTTCGGGGTTATATTTACTGCTAAAATAGTAAAACCTATTAAAAAATTAGTTACTGCAACCGATAACGTTAAAGACGGCGATTTAACGGTACAAGTGCCTGAAAATGAAGTAGATAAAGACGAAATAGGCACGCTTTATGTGGCATTTAATAGAATGATTAAGCAGCTTTCTCGCCAGCAGCGTGATTTAGTTATAGCACAGAGGGCTATGGCTTGGTCGGATGTTGCAAAAAAAGTAGCCCATGAAATCAAGAATCCGTTAACTCCTATTTTACTTGCTTCTGAAAGATTGCTGAAGAAATTTAGCCCTGAAATTAAGGAAAGGGTAGAATTTGAAAATTATTTAAAAATGATTATTCGCCATACTAACGATATTAAAAATATAGTATCCGAATTTGTTCTTTTTGCACGTCTTCCTGCTCCTAAATTTACGAAGAGTGAATTAGTTTATTTAGTTAAACATATTGTTGAAGCACGTAAATTACTTAATGATAATATTTTGTATAAATTTGAGTCTAACGTAGAACAATTTGATTTTATGTGTGATGCTACCCAAATAAATCAAGTTATGATCAATTTATTGAAAAACGCAGAAGAGTCAATAGAAGGACGAGAATCCGGGAAAATAGAAGTTACTATAGATGTTAAAGACGATTTTATTAGCGTTATTGTAACGGATAACGGTAAAGGATTCCCGCCTGAGCTAATAGGCAAAGCTACCGAAAGCTATGTTACGACCAGCAGTAAAGGTATGGGAGTAGGGCTTGCTATAGTTAAAAGAATAGTCGAAGAACATTGCGGCATTCTAGATATAGCAAACAGAGAAGCAGAGGGAGCAATAATCGATATAAAATTTGATTTAAAAGAATTGGATTTAAAGGCTAAGCGTTTGGAAATGTAGTATTTTACTAGAGGATGAAGTTCTTAAAGAAAATTTAGAATCAATTATTTATCACTTAATATGAACACAAATCATAAACAAAAAGCAAAGTTATGAATGTAGAAATCACAGAGTTTTTAGCAAAAGAGCTTATTGCAGAACAATCCCCTAAATGGTTTCATTTACCTATCAAACCGGTTGAATTTAGTGGTCATGATAATAGAACCTTTCATTGAGGCGATGAAATGTTAAAATTAGATGACCAAGTGCAGCAAAATATGTAGGTGCGGTTTCAAAAGAACACAAATGGTTACCAATATTAGCACCTAACTTGTCATTTTATATCCCTAAGCCTTGAGCTTTAGGTAAACCTTCAAAAAATTATCCTTGGAATTGGTCAATATATAAATGGATTGAAGGAAAAAGTGCAAATAGCTTTGATACTAGTAGCTTAAATTTATCTCTAATTGTTTCTGATCTAGCAAAATTTCTAAATGAATTGCATAAGATTGATATAATTGATGGACCTGTTCCAGGTACTCATAACTTTTGACATGGAGGTGCTCTTGCAGTTTATGACCTTGAGACAAAAATAGCAATTAAAAATTTAAAAGATTTGGTTGATGCAGATAAAGTTCTATCTGTTTGAGAAAAAGCATTAAAGTCTCAGTGGAATAAAAAACCTGTATGGATTCATGGTGATTTTGCAAGTGGTAATATTATTATAAAAAATGGTAAGCTTAATGCAGTAAGCGATTTTGGAGGTATGGGTATTGTTGATCCTGCTTGTGATTTGGTAATAATTTGGACTTTTCTACAAAATGAAGCAAGAGAAATTTTTAAAGAACAGCTAGCATTAGATGATGATACTTGGGCAAGAGCACGAGGTTGGGCTTTGTGGAAAGCTTTAATTGCTCCACTAGATGGTTTTGATGCTGTTAAGAATTTACAAATTATTCATGATATTTTATATGAGCATGAAAAATTATGATTGAGATAGCTATTTATAAATACTATATCAATGAGTAATAGACATCTGCGAAGTATATAGACTAGATTTTAACTAAAGTGTTGTAATTATTATAAACCGTTTAAAGAAGGATCTAAATCTAGATATATAGAACAAAAATAAAATAATTTCAAAATTGTAGTTGACATAGCTGATTATATTGCATATAACTACATCTATCCAAAGCGATAAATGAAAAAAAGTCGCAGCTGTTTTTAAAAGTAAATAA
>NZ_BCMR01000024.1:0-5000 GCF_001653015.1 Rickettsia sp. Tenjiku01 | reverse complement strand
TATTGCAATGTGGTTATTATTAATATTTGGAAATTATGATCCTGAAGATTATTACTTAAAGCCGGTAAAGCCGATAAAATTATTTCATTGGTCTTTATTATTTGCTTTAATGTTTGGAGCAGCTATTTATCACGGTTCAAAACAAGATAATTCGGTAACTAAAGGATTCAGGGTTACTTTTTTATTTATTAATTTATATACAAGATTTTTTGAATACAACTCATAAAGCAGTATTTTTACAATTCTAGGAATAAGCTTTTGGTAGCTTGGAAGTAAAGCAGAGAAAATTTGGAATCTTACTGCAAAAAAATAATTAATATATAAAGTTCTGCTTTTGTAAGGAACGTATATATTCAGATAGAACTTAAAAAATTGGCAGCAATGTCTTTGTAAGCCCTCGAATGCCGAACATTTCATAACTGCTGTTGTTTCTTGTCTGTGGCTTCTCTGTTCTTGTTAGCTATAAATTATAAGGTTTTTTTGAAATAGGATATATCCTCTCAAAAATATTATTAATTTTCGTTATAATAAATACCCTACAATAATATTAAAAAATATTAAGGGTAAAATATATGAATTACTTAGGATATGGTGGTATTGCTCTTGGAACAATACTTGCAATAGTAATATCATTTAATGTGAATAAATCAATATTATGGGCTTATTATTCATGGATTTTTTGGATGGTTTTATATTGTATATTATTTGTTATTTAGAAAATAGACTTCTTGCATAACCTCCTTCTAAAGACGATTTGTACGTCAATCCGGTACTCGCATCCTCACGTTACTTGTGTGTACGCTGCGGTGGCAAGTGCTTCCGTCTTTCTTTCAAGTCCCTCTTTCTAAGATAGGTTATGCAAGAAGTCTAATAATAGGAATCATCTACAAGAATAAAAGCTTTCAGTTGCTTTAAAGAGTGAAGTTTGTTAATCTCTATAAAAACATATTTGAGATTATATGATAACTACATATTTAAAGGAAAATAGTTCTATAGTAAAAAATGCAGAATATATTATTAATGAATCCACATTATGGATTGATTTATTCAATATAACAGATGAAGAAAAAGTAATAGTAAAAAATACATTAAATATAGAAATACCGACTTTAAAGGACATATCGCAAATTGAGATTTCTGAGAGGTTATATGTTGAAAATGAGGCGTTATATCTAACTATTACGGTACTCGTTAATAAAGAGCAAGAATTTCCTGAAACACATTCTATAGTATTTATTTTGCATAAATGTTGTCTTATAACAGTTCGTTACGTAGAATTAATACCCTTTAATGACTGTATAAATAAATTTGCTAAGCAGCTTAATAACAAACATAATGCAGAAAATATTTTATTTATGTTACTTCGTAATATGGTAACAAGATTATCGAATATTGTACAGTCGATTAGTATTGATATTGATGATTATGGACGTTTAATACTTGATAATAATATTAATGATTTGCGTATAGATCATACCAATGTATTAAAGAAAATAGGTCGAAAAGGTGATTTACTTTCTAAAAGCCGTGAGTGTTTATTTTCTTTAACTATGGCTATTCAATATATTTTAAAATCTCCACAAATAACTCACAATAAAGCATCTAAGGATCTATTAGATACATTGCTTCGAGACGTAGACTCAATAATTAATTTTTCACAATTTATATCTAGTGAGATTGCAAGAACCCTAGACGCAGCACTCGGTATGATTGCAATTGAACAAAATAATATTATTAAAATTTTTTCGTTGGTTACTATATTTTTTCTTCCACCCACTTTAATAGCTAGTATTTACGGCATGAATTTTACCGTAATGCCTGAGCTTAAATCACCGTATGGTTATCCTATAGCCTTATTCTTAATGTTATTATCTACAATTATTACCTATAAATATTTTAAGAAACGGAAGTGGTTGTAAGTTTTTATTGAGAATAGTTCGATAGAATTTTGCATAAAAATCAATGACCGTATTTTATAGTCAATTGATTTGGACTTACCTACATCATTACTCGTTGCTTTCCTATTAGTTATAGGTTTCGTGCCTTGCGCCTTTTATGCAAATCTCATTGAATTGACTATATTACCAACAGTTAAAATTTCTTAAATTTCAATTTAATAATAATTAGGATTTAAATATGAGCGAATTAGATTTTGAAGTAGAAAAGACAAGTTTTGTAGTAAGCATTATTGATGCTATTGAAGAGTATATAAAAGCAGAATTTTTATTTGACTATGAAAAGTAAAAAGAAAATTTTCAATATATCCAAGGTGATTTAAATAATTTTGAATTGCCTGAGATTATTAAAAATTCCGGAGTCATGCAAGAATTCTTTAGATTAAAATCAGAATTTAGGAAATATATTAAAGATAAAAATTATGAATTTTTTGCAGCAATATATAAAAAATCAAGTATATCTATAGAAGAGAAAATTGTAGAAATAGATACAAAAATAGAGCGTATTAAAAACGATCAACCTGAAAATGAAGAAAAAAAGGCTTGGGAGTAGAATAAGAGTAATGAATTAGAGCGAAAAGTAATAGAAGAGGTGTATAAGAAAAAACAAGATAAGGAAAGTATAGATAGTTATAAACAATTAGGGGCAAGGGTACAAGCGGTAAGCGCTAAATCATTAATAGAAAAGATGGAAGATCATTTTTTAGTGCAAGAGACAATATTAAGTGCAGAAGAAATGAAAGCTATTATTTCAAATCATGAATTATTAAATACATTAGCTAGTTATAATGATATAGCTCGTGCAAATGCAGTAACAAAATTATTTGAAATTGCTCGTAATTATTATGAAGATGATAAGCACAAAGGCATCAATGAACTTGGAGCAATAAACGATACAAACAAAAACAACTTATCTGCTTAATGAAAATATTTAAAAATTATTGAAACAAAAGCAACTTAGTTTTAAAGATATTGATTACGTAGTTGGTCATGAGTTAGATAAGTTATGTGAGTTAATAGCAGGAAATAGTACAATCCTTACTTTTAATAATGATCAAATACATAACAATAATGATTTTTTTGATTTAGCAATATTAGATAGGTTAGAAGAAATGCTCAAAAAGTGAGCTGATGATTTTACGGTAAATGATGAGCGGATAAAATTCTATAGAACACTAACAGAAGCAAATAATAAAAAATTCTTTTTTGAAATTGGAAGTTAATAAAATGGTGTTCTCCGATACCATAACTTATAAGGAACTATTGCAGTTGTTACCTAGTAAAAATTTTATTAGATCTCTTAAAAGATAGAAATTTATATAAATTAACAGAAAAAATGACTATTTCTAAAAATGAGTTACTTGAGATGTCAAAAGAGGCATAAGAAAATTATTTAAAAGAAATAAAGGTTGAAGATTGTTTAGATATTCATTTAGACTCTATGTATATGAATACTCTTAAACTTATTATAGCATCAAATGTGATTATTAGTAATATCTCATTCAATTCTGATACTACCGTAATTATAGAAGCAGGAAGGTCTTTGAATATCGTTGGTACACTAAATCTAGTATCAGGCAGTACTTTAAATATATCTAGTGAGGGTACTTAGGGTCAAATATTGTTTCAAAAGGTATAATAGAAAATATAAATAATGGTCAATCAGTAATTAAGGAATCACTTCTGAAATTCTTTTAAATAATACTATTGCACTCAATTTAAATTTTATGGAAGAAAATACGGATAGTAATTCAGATACAACAATATTGGGCAATACTGATCCGGAGATTTAATAAATAATATTGCAAGTTCTTTCTAAACTCTATTTTTATTCGCAACTAGGGATAAGATTGTTTTAAATCTTATCCCTTGTTTGCCGGTTACTTTATAGCCTTATTTTCAATGCTATTATCTATAATTATCAACTCTAAATTTTTATAAATACTATATAGCTTTATATGATTTTTTCTTATTAAAAACTTAACAGCTATGAATAAAATACCAACTCTATCTTGACTTTTATAAAAATTGCCATATTATGTGGTAATTCCCATAGAATATGATAATTAAGTTAATTATATAAGGATATAAATATGCAACAAATATTGTTTAAAGGCCCGAATATCAGTATGACAAATGAAAATCCTGATATCAAGGAAATAAAAACCTTAGCTGACTTACCTTCAGGTACAAGTAGTGAATATTTTATAAATGCACATGGATTAGAGTTTAAACCTAGTAATTTAGGTTTATGGGGAAAAATTAAATCATATTTTATGCCTGAGCCTTCTTACTTATTAATGAGTATATTTTCTGATGAAGGTACAAATGTTGTGTTAGATGTTACACTGCTTAATAAAATACAAAATAATATCACTGCAAATCAATGTAATATTGTTCATATATTTTCTTGTCATTCAGGAGCCGCTCAACATCATTTAGATTGGATACAGGGCAACATGGTGTTATGCACTTATAATAAGGCCAGCGATGTAAATATTATACGATTAGCTCAAAATAATTACGATGCTAGAACAAAGAATGACTGTTTATTGATTGAATATATAAGAGATTATTTTCATCTATTAGTAGCATCAGATTTTAGTATAAGCTATAAATTAGACAATCAAATTTATAGTTTTTCTTTAAGTGCTAATAAAATTAAAAATATGAAAAGCATAGAGGAGTTGCCGGTTTTTCTACATACAGAATATAAAGCTTTTGTAAAATTTTATAAAAATATTCATGCGCAATATCATGAATCATATCCTGAAATATTTAACTTAAATATAGAAACAAAGCCGAAAGAATTAACATACAATGACTTAATCAGGGTATTTAGTACAGCTTTAACCTTAGAAACATATAATTTTAATAAATTTTCTCTAAGCAAGATAGAGACTATGTTAAATCAGAAAGGATTATACACTGATACTAGTATAGGGTGCGCTATAGCGCACGGGAATTCTGAACTATTAATGTGTTTACTTAATTATGGTAATACTAAAGTAAGTACCTATAATCTTAATAAGGCTATAGAGAAAG
>NZ_BCMR01000023.1:0-14076 GCF_001653015.1 Rickettsia sp. Tenjiku01 | reverse complement strand
GCTCGCAATGACGGTTTTAGTATGTATCCACGCAACAATGCTATCTCGCTTTTTGCAGGAATAACATAAAGAATATTTATCAATTCACTCAAAAATGACCTAGTTGGCGAACTACTCTGAGCTAATTTGCAATTCTCCTAAAATATAAGATTATAAATTTAAGAATAATAACGCAACAAACCAAGTTGAATTATATATTACTTCATTGATTAAGAGTTGTTAATTTATCACAATGTCATTAGTTACTGAAGTTTTATATTTTCCATATCCCAATCATGAGAAATAGTATTATACTTTAATATATAAGGCTTAGTATCTATAGAATCTAGAGTTACATCAGCAATCATATCATCATGCGACGAGATAAGTTCATTATAACCGAAATTAGCATAATAAGGTTGATAATTTCTAAATCTAACCGTTATAAACTTCTCTTTAGTAATAGCAGGCAAGAATTTCACCAAATCATCAAGATTACTTAAAGCTAAATCTTTCATCTCAAAAATTTGCAATCTATAAACATTTTTATAATCTTTAGTAAAAAACGTTGGTATAGAGCTAAAGCTACTACCGGATTGAACGGAAGCTATACTTAGAGCTTTAAGAGGAATACCTGATTTATTACTAAAATAATCATCGGCTTCAAAAAATACTGCACCGCCGAAATTTATCATTTTAGCGATTTTATTATTGTTCACATCATATAAATCTACTGCTTGTTCTAGCTTTTTTCCGTCACGAAATATAGTAAGTTTAATAGCTATTCCTTTGAAATTATCCATTTCTCTATCAAATAATGCTAGATTGCCGCCGAGTTCCTTATCATTAACCGCCCAAATAATATCACCGGCTTTTAAAGATTTTTCGGCAGGTGATCCGGCTAGAACTGCCTTAATGCTTATCACTCTATTTCTACTATCAGGAAATTTCTTTATATATTTATCCATTTCTTCTTTAGGGAAATTGTGATGTCTAACTGCTTTATTTAAAGAATATAACTCGCTTATTATTCCTATATGTTTTCTGCCTGGTTGTTTATTATTCTTTAAACTTTCTAAAGTGCGCGCTACATAATCACCGTGCAACGCTAGAGAATGAGTTTTACCACCACCATATAATACTCCTATAGCCTCAATCTTATCGTTTAATACCGGTGAACCGCTAGCACCTCCTGTAGTATTTAAATTAATAACATAAGTACATTGCGGCATTAAACCTTCAATATTATAAAGATCAGACAAATAACCGGTATGGAAAGAAAAACCTTTTGCTTCTGTGTTACCGACTACAAAAACCTTTTGATTTAATTTTGGAAATTCGCTTGCAAAAGATATTTGCGTTGCTGATGCCGGTATATCTTTACTCTCTACTTTTAAAACGGCATAATCTTGCCAAATATCGTAATAGATAAGTTTTGCTTCTGCCTGCTCACCGTTATAAAAAGTAACAAAATAAGTTCCGATAGACGCACCGCCGACAACATGAGTATTAGTAATTATATAACCGTTGTTCTTATCGTTGATAAATCCCGTTCCAGTCCAACTACTTGTATCGTCATATGCCGATACGGCAATTCTAGTATCGATCGTTACTATTGCTTTCTTTGCTGTTTCAAATATAATAGTGCTTGTTTCGCTAGATGCTAAAACTATATTATTTAGGCAAACTAAATTAATAATAAATAAAAGTTTTAGTAAAATCGGTAGTTTTTTCATTGTCACCTCTTGTAAAATCATTTAAGCCGCACTATATCACATCATAAAGTCATAATAAAATAAAAAAAAGAAAACGAGGAATCTTATGGGAAAAGTAATAGGTATCGACCTTGGGACTACCAACTCTTGTGTTGCGGTCATGGAAGGTAAAGAACCAAAGGTAATAGAAAATGCAGAAGGTGAAAGAACTACGCCGTCAATAATAGCTTTTGCAAACGGCGAAAAATTAGTCGGGCAATCTGCTAAGAGGCAAGCAGTAACTAACCCTCGCAATACTATATATGCGGTAAAGCGATTAATCGGTAGAAATTTTATCGATCCTATGGTTAGGAAAGACCAAGGTATTGTACCGTATAATATAGTTAAAGCCGATAACGGCGATGCATGGGTCGAAGCGGATAATAATACATATTCACCAAGTCAAATTAGTGCATTCATTTTACAAAAAATGAAAGAAACTGCTGAGAATTATTTAGGGGACAAAGTAACACAAGCAGTAATTACTGTACCTGCTTATTTTAATGATGCACAGCGTCAAGCCACGAAAGACGCCGGTAAAATAGCAGGTCTTGAGGTCCTTAGAATAATCAACGAGCCGACTGCTGCAGCGCTTGCTTACGGTTTCGAGAAATCGGCAAGTAAAACTATTGCAGTATACGATCTTGGCGGCGGAACATTCGATGTTTCAATTCTTGAGATCGCTGACGGTGTTTTTGAAGTGAAATCAACAAACGGCGATACATTCCTTGGCGGTGAAGATTTCGATACAAGAATATTAAACCATTTAATAGATGTATTCAAAAAAGAAAACGGTATAGATTTAAGTAAAGATCCTTTAGCACTTCAACGTTTGAAAGAAGCCGCGGAAAAAGCTAAGAAAGAGCTATCTTCTGCAGTAACTACCGATATTAATTTACCTTATATTACGGCTGATAGTAGCGGTCCAAAACACTTAAATATTAAATTTACTAGAGCTGAACTAGAAAAATTAGTAGATGATTTAATTGAAAAAACAATTGAGCCTTGCCGTAAAGCATTACAGGATGCAGGTTTTAAAGCTTCTGATATTCAAGAAGTAGTATTAGTAGGCGGTATGACTAGAATGCCGAAAGTACAAGAAGCCGTAAAAAAATTCTTCGGACGTGAGCCGCATAAAGGCGTAAATCCCGATGAGGTTGTAGCTCTCGGTGCTGCTATTCAAGGCGGAGTACTTAATAAAGAAGTAACGGATATATTATTATTAGACGTTACACCTCTATCCCTTGGCATTGAAACTCTTGGCGGCATATTTACAAGATTAATTGATCGTAATACTACTATACCTACTAAAAAAAGTCAGGTATTCTCAACTGCTGATGATAACCAGCATGCCGTAACTATTAGAGTATTCCAAGGTGAACGTGAAATGGCAAAAGATAATAAATTACTTGGTCAGTTTAATCTCGAAGGTATACCTCTTGCACCAAGAGGTTTGCCGCAAATAGAAGTAACGTTTGACATTGATGCTAACGGAATAGTGCATGTTTCAGCTAAAGATAAAGCAAGCGGTAAAGAGCAGAAAGTCACTATTCAAGCTTCCGGTGGTCTTAGCGATGCGGAAATTGAACAAATGGTTAAAGATGCCGAACAAAATGCTGATGCAGACAAAAAGCGTAAGGAACTTATTGCAGCAAAAAATGCTGCCGATAGTTTAGTTTATTCTACTGAAAAAACTCTTACAGAATATGGCGATAAATTATCATCAGACGATAAAGGAGCTGTTGAAGAAGCACTAGCCGCTTTAAAAGCCGTGCTTGAGTCGGAAGATACTGCTTTGATTAAAGAAAAGACCGAAAGTTTAACTGCAGCTAGCATGAAAATCGGTGAAGCAATGTATAAAGCACAAAGCGAGAGCCAACCTGCTGAAGAAAGTGCCGCTAATGATGAAAAAATAGTAGATGCCGACTTTCAAGATGTAGAGAAGAAGTAGAAGTAATTTCGTCATTGCGAGGAGCGAAGCGACGTGGCAATCTCGTTAAATATCCTGAGATTGCTTTGTCAAATTACTATGTAATTTTCCTCGTAATGACGTTACAATCTCATTTTATAAATTAAATTATGTCACAAAATTATTACCAAATACTAGGGGTTAGTAAAACAGCTAGCCAAGCTGACCTTAAAAAAGCCTACCTCAAGCTAGCCAAACAATATCACCCTGATACTACTGATGCTAAAGATGCTGAAAAGAAATTTAAAGAAATCAATGCCGCTTATGATGTTCTAAAAGATGAGCAAAAAAGAGCTGCTTATGACCGTTTGGGACACGATGCTTTTCAAAATCAACAATCACGAGGGGGAGGAGGAAATCATGGCGGTTTTTACCCTGATATTAACGACATATTTGGTGACTTCTTTAGCGACTTTATGGGAGGCAGCAGAAGATCATCACGCCCAACTTCAGCTAAAGTTAGAGGCTCAGATTTAAAATATAATCTGACAATTAACCTAGAGGAAGCATTTCACGGTATAGAAAAAAATATTAGCTTTTCTAGCGCAGTAAAATGCGATACTTGTCACGGTAGCGGTTCTGAAAAAGGTGAAACCGTAACTACTTGCGATGCTTGCAGCGGTGTTGGAGCGACTAGAATGCAGCAAGGATTCTTTACGATCGAACAAGCTTGTCATAAATGCCAAGGTAACGGACACATTATAAAAAATCCTTGCAAGAAATGTCATGGCATGGGACGTTACCATAAACAACGAAATTTATCGGTAAACATTCCTGCCGGTGTTGAAAACGGTACTAGAATAAGACATACCGGAGAAGGGGAAGCAGGTATTAGAGGCGGTAATAGCGGTGATTTATACGTTGATATAACAATAAAACCACATGATATTTATAAAGTAGACGGAGCAAATCTACATTGTAAACTACCTATTAGTTTTGTGAATGCTGCTCTTGGAGGAGAGATAGAAGTACCGGTAATTGAAGGCGGAAAAGTAAACTTAACAATTCCTGCAGGCACACAAAACGGTGATCAATTAAGGCTACGCAGCAAAGGTATGTCTAAAATGAGATCAACTATTAGGGGTGATATGCTTACGCATATTCATGTCGAAGTACCTAAAAATTTATCTAAAAGACAACGTGAATTACTAGAAGAATTCAAACAAGAATCCATAAATGAAAAAGAAAATGACGGCAGCTTTTTTAATAAAATGAAAAGTCTGTGGTCGTAAATTTTATTTACCTTTCCTATAGAAATGAAACCTCCAATATTATAAAATATTATTTGCATAATATTACCGGAGGTTTTTATGTCCTATAAGAATAATAACGATTTACCTGATTCAGTTAAAAATCATCTTCCGAGCCATGCTAAGGATATTTATCGTGAAGCTTTTAATCATGGCATTTGAACCATATAAGGATGCCGATAAAAGACGTGGGAATGACTCTAGAGAAACAGTTGCACATATAAGTAGCATGGTCGGCCGTAGAAAAAAAATACCATAAAAATGATAAAGGACATTGGGTAGAGAAATAAGTCCAAGAATATAGACCTATTCTTCTAGGGGTAATTTGTACATCGATCCGGTACTCGAATCCTTACGTACAAGTGTACGCTGCGATTCTGCATTCTGTGTTTCCCTCAAATTCCTCCCTATAAACCAGTTTCTGAATAGGTCTAATTTATAAGTTTGTGAGATTTTAATCCTTGAAATTCTGTAAGCCTATATGTATATTTAGTTATTAACTGAATTTAAGTTCTTATGAAATTAACAAAATTATTGAGTACCCTTTTAGTTATAGGGTTAGTTTTAGGCGGGTGCAAAAACAAAAAAACCAGTGATGACATAGTAGTCCCTATCCCTACCCTGTATAATGAAGGTATTACCTTATTGGAAAAGAAAAAATATAAGAACGCTGCAGAAGAATTCGGCAGAGTATTGTACCAGCATCCAGGTAATGAAATGACGCCACAAGCCGAATTGATGCAGGCTTATTCTTTATTTCTCGCCGCTCAATATGAAGAAGCGGTTGATGTGCTTGATATGTTCATTAAGTTGCACCCTGCAAATGTTGACATTGCTTATGCATATTACCTTAAAGCATTATCATATTATATGTTAATTTCAGACGTAAATCATGATCAATCTAGAACTTTCCTAGCTAAAGATAGTTTTGAAGACGTAATAGCAAAATTCCCAAATACTAAATATGCTATTGATTCATCTTTAAAAATTGACCTAGTAAACGATCATTTAGCAGGTAAAGAGATGATGGTAGGTCGGTTTTACTTAAAGAAAAAGAATCCGATGGCAGCTATAAATAGATTTGAAGAGGTAATTGATAATTATCAAACTACTTCTCACTCGGTAGAAGCTCTTTACCGTTTAGCCGAGAGTTATATGATGCTTGGACTTCCGGATGAAGCAAAAAAATATGCCTCAGTGCTAGGTTACAACTATCCTGATAGTCAATGGTATAGTTATGCGTACAGGCTAGTTCAGAACCACCAAAATTAAGCGGCATATGTTCTACAGTCTCTCAGTTAAAAACTTCATTCTGATAGACGAGCTGGAAATTGAGTTTAATAAAGGTTTATGTGTTATTACCGGTGAAACGGGAGCCGGTAAATCTATTTTACTTGATGCTATTTTATTTTGCTTAGGTTATAAAACTTCAAATAATATAATAAAGCGTGGAAAAGATTACGCTGTTGTTAATATAATATTCTCTTTAAATGAAGAAATAAAAAATTTTCTGATTCAAAATTTTATTGAACCTGAAGAGTTATTGTTTGTAAAGTGTCTGCAAAAAGCCGAAGGACGAAAAAATTTTTTCATTAATAATCAAGTGGTTACTAAAGCTCTTATGCAGCAATTAGCTACTTATTTATTCGAGCTTCATGGACAAAATAATAATATTTCTCTTCTAGAAGCAAATACGCAGCGTGATATTTTAGATAGTTATGGAAATCTTTTGGACTTTCGAGCGGAGCTTTCCAAATGCTATCAGGCTTGGCAAAATACTCGGAAAGAAATGGCCGAAATAACACTTAAACAAAATTCTATAGAACAAGAAATTGATTATTTGAGCTTTGCAACGGAAGAATTAACTAAACTGAACATTCAAACAGGTGAAGAAGAAAAATTAGCAAATCTACGAAAAGATTTGCAAAATAAAGATAAGGATTTACAGCTCATAAAAGATATTCTAGAACAGATTAATAACCCTGAAATAAATACATCGATTAATAGAGCAGAGAAATTATTAGCAAGGCAAGGCAACAATGAGCGTTTTGAAGCTATCGTTACAAGTTTAGAGGAAGCCTATAATAATCTAGAAGAAGCACGCCAAGAATTATCAAATCTGTTAGATAGTTTCAATTATGAGGAATATAATCTTGAAGAAACAGAAGAAAGATTATTTTTAATAAAAGCTATTAGCCGTAAATATAATGTTCCTGCTGATGCGTTAGGTGTATTTTTAGATAAATCTTTAGAGCAGCTCAGTATATTAAAAAACAAAATAGCAAATAGTAATGAGTTGAAAGCTCAAGAAATACTACTGCAGAAAAAATATTATGAACTAGCGAGTAATTTATCTGCAAAGCGTCTTATTGTTGCAAAACATCTAGAAGAATCGTTGCATCAGGAGCTAAAGCAGCTTAAAATGGCGAAAGCAATTTTTGAGATTGAGATAAATGCTAAAGAACCAACAGCCGACGGTAATGACGATATTGTGTTTAAAGCGTCTACTAACCCGGGAACGGCAGCTGCAGCAATTAATAAAATCGCTTCCGGCGGTGAATTATCAAGATTCATGTTAGCTTTAAAAACTTCTTTGTTTGATAAAATGGTAAAACCATCTATTATATTTGATGAAATAGATGTCGGGATTAGCGGAGAGGTCGCAGATAAAGTAGGTGAGCGATTAAAAAAACTTAGTAGCATTACTCAAGTAATAGTTATTACGCACCAGCCGCAAGTAGCAGGTAAAGCGGATTTGCATATAAAAATTGAGAAAACACAGCTAGAAAAAGAAACAAAAGTAACGGTAAAAGCTTTAAATTTAGCTGAAAGACAGGAGGAACTCGCCCGCATGATTTCAGGTAAAACAATCACCAAAGCAAGTTTAAAAGCAGCCAAGGAGTTGTTGCATTTGTAATAGGCACTAGCGGTACGGTTTTTATGTCATTCCTGCGAAAGCGAGAATCCAGAAAATAACCTTAATATTGCTACAAGAAATTACATATTAATTAACAAATAAACCTATAAAAATAAGTTTTTTATAGGTTTTACTGGATTCCCGCTTTCACGGGAATGACATAATAGGGAACATATGAACAACAACTACATAAAATTAGAAAACGAATTTGCAACCATCTCACATTTTAATAATATCTTGAGCATATTATACTGGGATGTTGCCGTAAATATGCCTATGGGTTCAGGTGAGAGTAGGACAAATGAAATAGTAACTTTAACGTCGCTAGTTCATTCTATGCTCAAATCTCCTATTCTAAAGGAGCTACTTAGCAAGGCAAAAGAAGAATCAAAGAACCTTGATGAATGGCAGAATGGTAATATTAGAGAGATTGAGAGAAAAGTAACAGATGCAAATTGTATTGACGAGCAGCTACAAAAGAAATGGGTAGCAGCTACTACTAAAGCCGCACTTGTTTGGCGAGAAGCAAGAAAACATAACGACTATAATTTATTCAAATCACACTTACAAAAAGTCTTAGATTATACGAAAGAAGTTGCTAAAGTACGAGCAGATGCTTTTAATTGCGGATTATACGACTCATTAATAGATATGTTTGATCCAAGCAGAAAAAGTAGCGAGATCAAACAAGTTTTTTCCGTACTTAAAAAAGAACTCCCGCAGCTCATAAATAAAGTTTTAGAAAAACAGCAAACCGAGAAAGCACTAGTAAAACACAGCAAACTAGCTCCTGAAATGCAAAAGCGTATCGGAAAACGCATTATGGGAATTATGCAGTTTGATCTAACAAAAGGACGATTAGACGAATCGACTCATCCTTTTTGCGGTGGAACGCCAAACGATATACGTTTAACTACTAGGTATGATAAAGATAATTTCATAAGCGGTTTAATGGGAATTATTCACGAAACAGGACATGCTTTATATGAGCAGAATCTACCGGAAATGTATAAAGGGCAGCCGGTTGGGCTTGCTAAAGGTATGGCCTTCCATGAAAGCCAATCTTTATTTATGGAAATGCAAGTAGGTAGATCAAGAGAGTTTACCGAATTTTTAGCTAAATTACTTAGAGACGAATTTGCTTTTAAAAGCGAAGAATATTCAGCAGCAAGTTTATATAGAAAAATTACAAGAGTGACGCCTGATTTTATAAGAGTAGATGCAGATGAAGTAACTTATCCGATGCACGTAATATTACGTTTTGAGATAGAGGAAATGCTTATCAATGGCGACTTGAATCTCGATGAGTTACCAAACTGTTGGGATAATAAGATGCAGGAATATTTAGGCGTTAAACCGGTAAGTTTTAGTAACGGCTGTCTTCAAGATATTCATTGGTCACACGGAAATTTCGGTTACTTTCCCGCCTATACAAACGGTGCAATTATCGCATCAATGGTGATGAAAAAAGTAAAAGAGATGCATTCAAATATAAAAGATGATATATTAAAGGGTGATTTTAGTAATCTAAATAATTATCTAAATAAGAATTTTAGAAATCTCGGTTCGTTAAAAAATTCAGCCGATTTATTAAAAAGTGCTAGCGGTGAGGAAAAAATCAACCCTGAGGTGTATATAAGATATTTAGAAGGGAAGTATTTATAGTAATAAAATCGTTATTGCGAGGAAATTACGCAGTAATTGACGAAGCCATCTCGGAAGAATTGCTGAAATTGCCACACTCCTTGCAGTCGCTTGCAATGACGACTTATGACAAAAACTAAACAATATAAACAATAATATGGAAGAAGACTTTAAACAAACAGGTTATTTATTTGGCGGGAATGCTGTTTTTGTTGAAGAGCTATATAAGCAATATCTAGCCAACCCTGCCTCGGTTGATCAAACTTGGCAAGAATTTTTTGCCGGCATTAAGGATAATAATACTTTACTCAATAAAAGTACGGCAAAAATAATTATCCCTGATGAAATAAAAAAAGAATCGTTAAATAATAATTTATCTTCTGAAGACTTAAATAGTTTAAAAGCTAAGGAAATGATCAATGCTTATCGCAAGCATGCTCACTATTTAGCGAATCTTGATCCGCTTGGTCTTGAGCTACGTAAAACAAAAAATGATTTAAATCTTAATATAGAAACTTTTGGTCTTGATAGCAGTCAGCTAGAAGAAAATATCAATATTACGGATGAATTTGTCGGTACTTGGAACTGTAAATTATCTGAATTAGTGACCAAGTTCGATAAAGTTTATACAGGTTCTATAGGTGTAGAGTTTGAGCAAATAGAAAATGTAGCAGGAAAAAACTGGTTATATAATAAGCTAGAAAGCGAAGTTACGTTTTCTTCTGAAGACAAAAAAACTATCTTAAATGATTTAGTAGAAGTAGAAGGGTTTGAGCAGTATTTACATACAAAATTTCCCGGAGCTAAGCGTTTTTCCATTGAGGGTGGTGATGTTTCTATAGTTGCTATGAGTAAAGCTATAGATTTATCCATGCATCAGGGCGTCTCAGAAATCGTTATCGGTATGGCACATCGAGGGAGATTAAACACTCTAACTAAAGTAGTAGGTAAGCCATATAAAGCCGTTATTGCGGACTTCATAAGCGGCAGCGTATTTCCTGATGAGCTAAATGTTTCAGGCGATGTAAAATACCATTTAGGCTATTCGTCCGATAGAACTCTAGAGGATAAGAAAATACACTTGTCGCTAGCCGATAACCCTTCACATTTAGAAGCGGTAAATCCTATAGTTGCAGGAAAAGTAAGAGCAAAGCAAGATATTCTTGGAGATACTAAACGCAGTAAAGTCAAAGCTATTTTAGTGCATGGCGATGCTGCTTTTTGCGGTCAGGGCGTGGTTGCCGAGAGTCTATCAATGTCACCTTTAGCTGCTTATGATATCGGCGGGATATTGCATTTCGTCATTAATAATCAGTTAGGTTTTACGGCTAATGCTGCAGATACTAGAGCTAGTAGATATTCTACGGAGTTTGCTAAAATCATAGCTGCCCCGATTTTACACGTTAACGGTGACGATATAGAAGCAGTGTTAAAAGCCACCAATATTGCGGTAGAATACAGGCAGAAATTTGGTAAGGATGTTGTAGTAGAAATTATTTGTTACCGTAAATATGGGCATAATGAAGGCGATGAGCCGATGTATACTCAAGGCACGATGTATAACATTATTAAAAACAAACTGACCCCTGGAAATATTTACGCAAATGAGTTAGTAAAAAGCGGTGTAATCGACAATAATTATTTTGCTAAGTTAAAAGAAGAATTTAAAGCAAAACTAGATAAGGAATATGAGCAGGCAAAAAGTTATAAGCAAGAAGCACATTTCTTAGGCGGATTATGGCAAGGTATTTCTCGTACTCGTACACAAGCTACAATAACGGGTATCAGTAAAAAAACATTACACGATTTAGGCACTAAACTATGCGAAATACCGAAAGATTTTGCCGTTAATCCAAAACTTGTAAAACTATTTGAAGCTCGAAAAGCCACTCTAACAGCTGATCAACCTATTGATTGGGCGACGGCAGAGCAGCTAGCTTTTGCAAGCTTGCTTGCTTCAGGCACAAATATAAGGCTAACCGGACAAGATTCGGGACGCGGTACTTTCTCGCATCGTCATTCAGTATTGCACAACCAAATTGATGGTACTACCTATATACCTCTAAATAATTTATCTAAAGAACAAGCAAAATACGAGGTAGCCGATAGTAATTTATCTGAATATGCGGTGCTTGGTTTTGAGTATGGTTATTCACTCGCAAACCCAAAAAATTTAGTTTTATGGGAAGCACAATTCGGTGATTTTGCTAATGGAGCTCAGATTATTTTTGACCAGTTTATTTCAAGCAGCGAAACTAAATGGCTTCGTATGAGCGGGCTTGTGGTTTTGTTACCTCATGCATTTGAGGGACAAGGACCGGAGCATAGTTCGGCACGACTTGAGAGGTTCTTACAACTGGCGGCTGAGAATAATATGTATGTTACATACCCTACTACCCCTGCTTCGATTTTCCATCTGCTACGTCGCCAAATACTTGATGATACCCGTAAACCGTTAATCGTAATGTCGCCAAAATCATTATTACGTCATAAATATGCCGTATCTAAACTTGACGAGCTAGGTGAAAATACTACTTTCTTACCAATTTTAGATGAAGTAACTAAAGTAGATACAAACAATATTACTAAAGTAATTTTATGCAGCGGTAAGGTATATTACGATCTATTTGAAATGCGTGGCAATAACAGTAATATAGCGATTATTAGGCTTGAGCAATTATACCCTTTTGAAAAAAAACTTGTAGCATCGCTATTAAAAAAATATAATAGGACGCAGGAATTTATTTGGTGTCAGGAAGAACCAAAGAATATGGGAACTTGGTGTTATATAGTTTCTCACTTAAACGATGCTTTAAAAGAAGCAGGCATTAAAAATGAATTTAAATATGTAGGTAGAGAGGAATCAGCCTCTCCAGCAGTAGGCTCGCTGCAAGCACATAATAAACAGCAAGAGAAACTATTAAGGACAGCATTGGGGATATGATTCTTAGGGTATTGCCTAATAATCATCATTGCGAGCAACTAAAAGGAGCGTGGCAATCTCAGGAATTTGCCTGAGATTGCTTCGTCGACTCTTATAGCGTCTTCTCGCAATGACGATAAAACTATACAGGGCGATGCTATACAAATATTAGGAGTAAAATAAATTATGAGCGTTAAAATTATAGTACCATCGCTTGGGGAGTCGATAACGGAAGCAACTATTGCCAAATGGTATAAGGAAGAAGGCGATTCGGTTAAAACCGATGAATTACTGTTAGAAATCGAAACCGAAAAAGTGACTTTAGAAGTTAATGCTCCTTGCAATGGTACTATAGGTAAAATATCGAAAACTGACGGTACAAATGTAGCAGTTGGCGAAGAAATAGGCGAAATAAATGAAGGAGCACCTGCAAATACTGCCGGTACTAATAATGAATCTGCTAAAGCTCAAGCAGTAACACAACCTACTGCAGAAAAACCTGCCGTAGCTAATAATACTCTTGCTCCTTCTGTACAAAAATTAGTTACCGAAAATAAGCTTAACCCCAATAATATAAAAGGAACAGGTAGAGACGGTAGAATTACCAAAGGTGACGTGCTTGCAACAATAAACACTACGACTACTTCTGCTCCTGCAATAAAATCTAAGGAAGAAAGAGTGCAGCGTGTTCGTATGTCACGCTTGCGTAAAACTATTGCACAGCGTTTAAAAGATTCACAAAATACAGCAGCTATTTTGACTACTTTTAATGAAATCGATATGTCAAAAGTAATTGCTTTGCGTAATCAATATAAAGAAGAGTTTGAGAAAAAGCACGCTGTGAAACTTGGGTTTATGTCTTTCTTTGTTAAAGCAACAATTGAAGCTTTAAAGCTTATTCCGTCGGTAAATGCTGAAATAGATGGCGATGATTTAGTATATAAAAATTACTATGATATAGGTGTAGCTGTCGGAACAGAGCAAGGGCTTGTTGTACCGGTTGTTAGGGATGCCGATAAAATGGGATTTGCCGAAGTGGAGAAAGCTATAGGAATTTTGGCTAAACAAGCTCGTGAGGGTAAGCTTGCTATGACTGATTTGTCAGGTGGGACATTCTCGATTTCTAACGGAGGCGTATATGGCTCATTATTATCTACACCGATTATTAATCCTCCTCAATCAGGTATTCTAGGCTTACATAAAACCGAGGAAAGAGCTGTAGTTATAGACGGTAAAATTGAAATACGTCCGATGATGTATATAGCTTTATCTTACGATCATCGTATAATTGACGGGAAAGAAGGAGTATCGTTCTTGGTAAAAATTAAGCAGCTTATTGAGAATCCTGAAAAGTTATTGTTAAATTTGTAAAAAATTGTCATTGCGAGCAGCCGTAGGCTGCATGGCAATCTCATGAAATAATAACCAAACTCCTGAGATTGCTTCGTCAATTACTTCGTAATTTTCCTCACAATGACGTGGTCCCGTTTTTACTCTTTGAAAAAAAAGTAAAATCATTCAAAGAAAGGAAGTATATAATAATGATAAAATGTACTCGTCGTATTGAGTTCGATGCAGGACATAGAATTATAGAACATCAAAATAAATGTCAATTCCTGCACGGTCATCGCTATGTTCTT
>NZ_BCMR01000022.1:0-28637 GCF_001653015.1 Rickettsia sp. Tenjiku01 | reverse complement strand
ACACTCCTGAGATTGCTGCATCAAAACTTACAGTTTTGTCTCGCAATGACGATGACGATTTTGGTATCCACAACGCACACCATTAACTCAACTCGAGTGCCGCCTCTTCTAGAGTTTTGAGCTGATCACGAAGTTTTACGGCTTGTTCAAATTCAAGATTACTTGCGGCTTTAAGCATTTCTTTCTTTAATTTATCAATATGGGTTTTTAGCTTAGTAGGATTATCAAATAAAGTATGAGCTTGTTTTGTATCAAGCTTACTATTGATTGTCTCAAATTCTGCTAAAGCGTGAATAGCACGGTTGATGGTTTTTGGAATTATGCCGTGTTTTTCATTATATTCCTGCTGAATTTGTCTTCTACGCAACGTTTCACTAACGGCTTTATCGATAGATTTAGTCATTTTATCGGCATAAAGTATAACTCTACCCGCGCTATTTCTTGCAGCTCTTCCTATTGTTTGTATTAACGATACTTCCGACCGCAAAAATCCCTCTTTGTCTGCATCAAGTATAGCAACTAAGCCGCATTCAGGGATGTCAAGCCCCTCCCTTAATAGATTAATACCGACTAAAACATCAATAGTACCTTGTCTTAAATCTCGTAAAATCTCTATACGCTCTAGAGTATGAACGTTAGAATGTAAATAAGAAGTTTTATATTTTAGCTCCTGCAAATAGGCGGTTAAATCTTCTGCCATTTTTTTAGTTAAGGTGGTGACTAGAACACGAAAACCTTGAGCGATAGTGGTTTGAATTTCGCTAATTAAATCCTCAACTTGGTTAGTAGCGGGTTTGATAATACATTCAGGATCAAGCAGTCCAGTAGGTCTGATAATCAATTCTACAACCGTGCCGCCGGTTTCTTCTAACTCAAACGGTCCTGGAGTTGCAGATACAAACACAGTTTGTGGTCTAAATTTTTCCCATTCTTCAAATTTTAAAGGTCTGTTATCAAGTGCAGAGGGTAGACGAAACCCATGCTCTACCAACACTTTTTTCCTTGCTCGATCGCCGTTATACATCGCTCTAATTTGCGGTACGGATACATGGCTTTCATCAACAAATAATAATGCATCTTCTGGTAGGTATTCGAATAATGTAGGAGGCGGCTCACCGGCATTACGTCCTGTGAAAAAGCGAGAGTAGTTTTCAACGCCTTTACAGTTGCCGGTTTCCGTTAACATTTCAAGATCATATTGAGTACGTTGATTTAGCCTTTGAGTTTCAAGTGGTTTGTCTTGTGACTTTAAAAACTCTAAGTGTTTTTGTAATTCTTCTTCAATACCTGATATGGCATTATTGACCGTTTCTTGAGGCATCACAAAATGTGAATTACCAAAAACCATAGCTTTATCGAGCTTAGCAAGTGTTTCACCTGTTAGGGGATCAAATTCATGGATATATTCGAGTTCATTACCGAAAAACGATAAACGCCAAGCTTTATCGCTGTAATGTGAGGGGAAAAGATCGATGTTGTCGCCTTTAACTCTAAAACAGCCACGCTCAAATCCGATATCGTTACGCTCATATTGTAGATTTATCAAATCGTTTAGTAGCTGATCACGAGGGTAGCTTTGACCAGGCTCTAGATTAACCATCATTTGGTAATATAAATCGGGAGAGCCAAGGCCGTAAATACAGGAAACGGAAGAAACTACTATAACGTCACGACGCTCTAATAGCGATCTTGTAGCGGCATGACGCATTAAATCAATTTGTTCGTTAATTGATGAGTCTTTTTCTATAAAAGTATCGGTGCGTGCTATATAAGCTTCGGGCTGGTAATAATCATAATATGAGACAAAGTATTCAACGGCATTCTTTGGAAAAAGCGATTTCATCTCTGAATAGATTTGGGCAGCTAAAGTTTTATTATGAGCCATAATAAGAGTAGGACGATTAGTTCTCTCTATAATATTTGCCATAGTAAAGGTTTTGCCTGATCCCGTAATACCAAGCAACATTTGTGAGCGTTTTTTGCTATTTAACCCTGCTATAATTTCATCTATTGCTTTTGGTTGATCGCCTGCCGGTTTATATTCTGAGATAATAGAAAAATTATTCATGCATTTTTACTTGCTTTAAAAACTATAGTTTAAGATAATATATTAAAATCTAACAAAAAAATATAATATTATGAATAAAGCTATATTACACACAATTATTATTTATACTCTCGCTAGTTGTCCTTATTGTATAAAAGCTAAAGCATTGCTTGATAAGAAAAATGTTGCTTATGAGGAAATTGAAATAAGTAATTTTACTCAGGAAGAGAAAGAAAAATTTATTAAGAAATCCGGTGGAAAAAAGACCGTTCCGCAGATATTTATAGATAATATGCATGTTGGCGGTTGTGATGCTCTGTTTGATCTTGAAAAAGAGGGAAGGCTAGATAAGTTGTTAGAAAATCAGCCAAAGACGACTTCACCTGCTGCCGGAGCGTAATTAATAAAAACGTCATTGCAAGGAAATTACGCAGTAATTGACGAAGCAATCTAAGGAGTTTGTTATCATTTTATGAGATTGCCACGCTTCCTACGGTCGCTCGCAATGACGATTTAGTATCCATGCGAGCAATGCCCGCTTGCAATGATGCTGAAAACTACCAAAACTTCAAAATGTCCAAAAATAAAACTCACAAAAATTCATTTTCTCTACTTCTGCCGTATTTATGGTCGAAGTATACGCCTGCGTATTGTGACCTCTCTTATTTGTCTAGTCATAGCTAAAGTAGTAAATATTTTCGTTCCTATTGTTTATAAATATATAATAGGTGGGCTAAATAAAAACTTTGCTCTTTCGGTTATTATCGGGATTATTGTTACATATGGCAGAACAAAAATACTTGTTCAACAGTGAATTACGAAATATCTTTTTTTCAAAAGTAGGGCATCAAGCAACTCGCTTAGTTGCTCTAAATGTCTTTAAGTACATGCTTTAAGTATGCGTTTTCACATTACTAGAAAAACAGGGGGGTTCAGTAGGTCAATAGAGCGTGGTACTAAAGGTATTGAAGCGGTACTGCGGTATTCGTTATTTAATATTTTTCCGACAAGCGTAGAAATTATATTAGTAAGCGGGATGTTATGGTATGTTTACAGTATTTGGTTTGCCGTAACTATTTTAATAACAATGATAGTTTATGTTGGTTATACTTGCCTAATCAGTACTTGGCGTATTTCTTTTGCAAGGGAAATGAACCAAAGCGATAACACCGCCAATAATAGAGCAATCGATAGTTTACTGAATTTTGAGACCGTTAAATATTTCGGTAATGAAGAATATGAGGCGATAAAGTTTAATGAGGTTTTACAAACTTATGAAAATCAGCTACTAAAACTACTAACAGCCTATCGATTTTAAATATCGGGCAGGATGTTATAATATCCTTAGGGCTTGTTAGCCTTATGATACTTTCAGCAAATGCTATTAACCAAAATAAAATGACCGTCGGCGATTTAATAATGGTTAATACTTATCTATTTCAGCTATCAATTCTGCTTTCAATACTTGGCTTTGCTTATAGAAAAATTAAAAACGCTCTAGTTAGTATGGAAGATATGTTTAAGCTGCTTGATATATCTGTAGAAGTAGAGGATGCTTTGAACGCTAAGGAGCTAATTATCTTAAAAGGTGCGGTTAGTTTCGATAATGTTAGCTTTGCTTATAATCAGGAACGTCCGATTAATATAAGTGTTACGATCAAGAGCGGTAAAACTTTAGCAGTAGTTGGTATTAGCGGGGCAGGGAAATCGACGATATCACGCTTGCTTTTTAGGTTTTACTATATTAATAGCGGCAATATTACTATTGATGGTTAGGATATAAGAGAAGTCACACAACAATTGCTGCGTAAATCTATTGGAATTGTCCTGCAAGATACGGTACTGTTTAACGGTACGCGATATATTACAACATCGCATACGGTAATAATGCAGCAAGCTACGATGAAGTTATAGCAGCCTCAAAAAATGCTCATATTCATGAGTTTATTAGCACGTTACCCGAAGGGTATGAGACGCAGGTAGGCGAGAGAGACTTAAAGCTTTCGGGCGGTGAGAAAACGTATTGCAATTGCAAGAACCATCTTAAAAAATCCAGCAATATATATTTTTGATGAGGCAACAAGTTCGCTTGATACTAAAGCCGAAAAGCTAATTCAAACAAGCCTTAAAGAGAGCTCGGCTCACCATACTACCCTTATCATTGCCCATAGACTCTCAACTATTATCGATGCAGATGAGATTATCGTTTTAGATAACGGTTATATAGTTGAGCGGGGCAACCATAAAACCTTGCTACAGCACAAAGGCTATTATGCCGAACTTTGGTATAAACAGCAAGAAGAGGAACATTCTTAAAATTTATCATTATATCAACTACAAGCTTTGTTAAGTGGTTTGGTAAAACCAGCTCGATGTCATTCCCGCGGAGGTTTTGTTGCGTGGATATCAAGTCGTCATTGCGAGCGAACGTTAGTGAGCGTGGCAATCTCAGGAATTCTTCTCAAGATTGCTGCGTCAAATTACTATGTAATTTTGCTCGCAATGACAAAAAAACTGATCCACGCAGGAATGACATGGATAGCTAATTGATATTTCAAAAAATTGGCTAAAATCTCTTGCAAGAATAGCGGTGACGTGATTCTGGGCTTTCAAAGCCTCTATCCTAAGCGGTATTATCAGCCGTATAAATGGTATAATCCTCGACTTCATGGTCGGGGGATAGTAGCTATGTACAAGGTTTAAAGTGTAAGCTTTAAACCTAAAAGCTATTATAACTGTTCTGTAACGGTTCTTTGAACGTCCCAACCACCCGAAGTTAAAATCTTCGGTGGTTAAAACTTGAGCAATTTAAGTGTAATCACGGGAGCAACTACATGTTCAACAAAAATAATAAATTATTATCTAAAATATTACCGTTCTCTAAGAAAAATAAAGATTTAGCAAAACTAAGATCTAAGTTTAAACAAAGGTTAGCAGAACAGGTAACGGTAGATGAGATAACAAGAATAGAGCAGCGTGCATTATATTTAGAAAGTATAAAATAATTCTAATATATAATAAAGTTTGTTAACTTTTACGATTATGTTATTGCATAGAAACGGTTGATGTCGTCATTGTAAGCGACTAAAGGCCTTGTTGTATGGCTCGTTTATGTCATTTTCACGCAAGCGGGAATCCAGTAAAAAATGATAAAACAAAGAAAATTACATAAAAATTTAGTATATAATTTGCTTAAAAAACTAGATTCCTGCTTTCGCAGGAATGACATTGGCATCCGCGCAACAATGCCCCGCAGCAATGACATCGGTAACTTAGAAACAATGCCACGATTATAAATACAAGCAATCCTTGAAAGAAATTTATTATGTCTCTATTATTAAATATAATTCATTAAATTTAAGGCTAAGTAATCGTGACTGATAAATCTTCTTCTAATTTAGTACCGGTAAATATCGAAGATGAGATGAAAGTATCTTATCTTGATTATGCTATGAGCGTTATAGTAAGTAGAGCTATACCGGATGTTCGGGACGGCTTAAAGCCGGTACATCGCCGAATTATCTATTCCATGCATGAAGCCGGTAATCATGCTAGTAAACCTTATAGAAAATCCGCTAGAATAGTCGGTGACGTGATGGGTAAATATCATCCGCACGGCGATAGTGCTATTTACGACGCGTTAGTACGTATGGCACAAGATTTTTCCTTGCGTTTACCGCTTGTAGACGGGCAGGGTAATTTCGGTTCGATGGATGGTGATGCGGCGGCAGCAATGAGATATACCGAATCTCGAATGGCCAAAGTGTCGTATAAGCTCGTAGAGGATATCGATAAAGAGACTGTCAGCTTTAACCCTAATTACGATGGTTCTGAAGAAGAGCCTTCCGTACTTCCTGCAATGTTTCCCAATTTATTGGTGAACGGTAGCGGAGGCATTGCGGTCGGTATGGCAACTAATATCCCGCCTCATAATCTTGGTGAGGTTATCGATGCGTGCTGTTTATATATAGATAATAACGATATAGCAATATTAGATTTACTTGAAGTTGTTAAAGGACCGGATTTTCCTACAGGTTCAATGATTTTAGGCATTAGCGGTATTAGATCGGCATATCTTACCGGTAGAGGTAGTATCATTATACGAGGTCGAGCTGAGATTGAGAATATCGGTAATAGCCGTCAAGCAATTATTATTACCGAAATACCGTATATGGTAAATAAGGCAAGGCTCGTTGAGAAAATCGCTGAAGCGGTTAAGGAAAAGCGTATAGAAGGTATAAGTGATTTACGTGATGAATCGAATAAAAACGGTGTAAGGATTTTTATTGAGTTAAAGAAAGACGTAGTTGCTGAAGTAGTCTTAAATCAAATATACGCATGTACGCAGCTACAAACTAGCTTCGGTGTTATTATGCTTGCTCTTAAAGACGGGCTACCGAAAGTGATGAATTTGAAAGAAGTAATTGCAGCTTTCGTTAGTTTTAGGGAAGTAGTAATTACTAACCGTACTATATATTTACTCAATAAAGCAAGAGATAGAGCTCATATTTTACTAGGACTAACTATTGCCGTTAGTAATATCGATGAAATAATACGTATTATTAAAGCTTCAAATGACCCGAATGCAGCTAAACAAGAATTAATGGCTCGTCAGTGGGAAGCATTAAATATCCTACCTCTTGTAAAGTTGGTTGATGATAAAGCAATGTTAAACGAGCAGGGTAAATGTAACTTTACCGAAGTGCAAGCTAAGGCAATCTTAGAAATGAGATTGCAACGCCTGACCGCTATGGAGAAGAACAAGCTTGAAGAGGATTTAAAGAACCTCACTACGGAAATCACCGAATATCTTAATATACTTGGCTCTCGTACAAGGTTACTTGAAATTTTAAAGGAAGAGCTCATTAAAGTTAAAGAAGAATTTGCGACTCCTCGTCTTACTTCAATTGAATTCGGCGCATTTGATCAAGATATAGAAGATTTAATTCAGCGTGAAGAAATGGTTGTAACCGTAACGCTTGGCGGGTATATCAAGCGTGTACCTCTAAGTAGCTATCGTGCGCAAAAACGTGGCGGTAAAGGAAGATCAGGGCTTTCAATGCGTGATGAAGATATTACCACGCAAGTTTTTGTCGGTAGTACCCATACTCCTATGTTGTTCTTCTCAAATATCGGTCAGGTTTATAGTTTAAAACTGTATAAACTGCCTTTAAGTAATCCGCAGGGTAAGGGTAGACCGATGGTTAATATATTACCGCTGAAAGCAAATGAGCATATTACGAATATTATGCCGCTACCTGAAAATCAGGATGAGAGGGATAATTTAAACATTATGTTCGCAACTGCCAAGGGTAATATCAGAAGAAGCGATTTATTAGATTTCAAAAAGCTTCAGTCGAACGGTAAAATTGCTATTAGGCTTGATGAGGACGATAAATTAATAGACGTAAAACCATGTAAAGAAGACGAGCATATTTTACTTGCTACCAAAGCCGGTAAAGCTTTAAGATTCCCTGTTGAATCGCTGCGTGTTATTAAGAGCCGTACTTCTGATGGGGTACGAGGTATGAAGCTTGCCAAAGAGGATTCCGTAATTTCTATGACTGTGCTTAAAGGTATTAGTAGTACAAAAGAGGATAGAGATGCTTATTTATCCGTGCCGTGGGAGCAGAGATTAGAGATTGCTAAAGGTGAGGCGTTTAATCCTGAAGAACTTGGTGTAAGCTTAACTGCCCCGGCTATTGTAGAAATGGCAAATTCCGAAGAATTCATTTTAACCGTAACTGAGAACGGTTTTGGTAAGAGAAGCTCAGCTTATGGCTATAGAATTACTGACCGTGGCGGTAGCGGTATAATCAATATGGATATTAACGACAAAACTGGTTTAGTCGTCGGTGTTATGCCGGTTAAAATGGATGATGAGTTAATGCTGATTACCAATAGCGGTAAGTTAATTCGCTGTAAACTTGAGTCAGTACGTATTACGGGACGTAACACTAGCGGCGTAATCCTATTTAAGCTAGATGATGGTGAAAAAGTCGTGTCTGTCTCTTTAATTGCTGAAACTGCTGAAAGTGAAGAAGATAGTGAGTTAGAGGAAGAGGGATTAGAGCAATCTGAAGAGGTGTAAGGGCTGAGGCGTTGTTATTCCCGCATAGCTCTTAAAAAGCTCTCGATGTCATTCTTGCGAAAGCATTTTGCATAGATACCTAAGTCGTTATTGCGAGGAGGTATTGTTGCGTGGACCGGTAAAACCCACTGTGTCACCCCGTGGTCAAGCCACGGCATGAAAGAGGTGAAATTGCTTCACGCAACAATGCCTTGCGAGCAGCCATAGGCTACGTGGCAATCTCATGAAATAATAAAACTCCTGAGATTGCGTACGTACAAATTACTTTGTAATTTGTCTCGCAATGACGTTAATTTATTAATTGATCTGCTTTTAGTTAACAATACCCCCCCAAAAGAACTTCTAGAAAAGTATTGCAACACTAATTTTTCTCTCTATAATAACTGTATATTGAATTTTATGCAAATATTAACTTTCCAGTCTTTTTTTACTACTATAACCGGTCTAAGCCGATAACAATATCTCTATATTTTTCTTTTAATTATATTCATCTATTTAAATTAACTAATTATTAGGTAAGTTTTATGTTGCGTAAAATGCCACTTATTTTAATGGCTATTATCATAGCTATCATATTGTTAAACCCACTAATGAGTTTAGCAGTACAAAGGTTATTGTATTCAATAAGTCTATCTATTTCTATAATTGGATTATTTCTGCCTTTAATTATTTTTGGTTTACTTTTTAAATCTGTTGTAATGCTAGCCAAAGATGCAACACGTATAGTTTTCTTAATATTATTACTCTAGTATGTGGGTCTAATGTTTGTTCTACCTTCATAAGTCATTATGTAGGTATATACATATATCAATTCGCTTTATCAATGATCTCTCCTATAGAAAATGATAGCTTAAAGCCTTTATGGTTGCTTAATTTTCCTAATATTATTTCTAATGATAAAATCGTATTTAGTAGTATTATCTTAGGCTTTATTTCCTCAAAATTGTGTGCTGAAGTTGCAATTGGATTGGCTTGTAAGCTAGAAGCATTTGTTGCAAAAATATTGCGATTGTTGATCTATATAATACCCTTATTTATAATGGGCTTTATCGTAAAACTACAGAAGTATTAGATATAATTATTAAAGATTATATGTTCATTTTTGTGATGATCGTATTTGCTCAGTTTGGTTATATCTTTCTTGCTTATTTTAAGTAACTGTTGAGTTAAGGAATGATAGCTAGCCTTAGTAATATGATGCCAGCGTCTATAAGTGCAATGTCTAGTGTTATAAGTATGCCACTTAGTATAATAGGAGCGGAAAATAATACAAATAATAAAACACTCGCTTGTACCGTTGACCAATAACAGTCAATATTTATCTTGTTGGCGATTGTTTTGCCATATCGATTTTGGCTTATGCTATACTAAAAAGTTATGGATTAGCTGCACCTACTTTGTTTAATTATTTTACTTTTTATTTTGTATTGGCAAAATTTTCAGTAGCAGCTATACCAGGTGGTAGAATTATTGTAATGCTCCCTATACTTGAACAATATCTAGGTTTTAATACTAATATGATGTCTCTGAATTACAGCTCTTTATATCTTATTTGATCCTGTGATCACTTGTGCTAATGTTTTAGGAAATGGTGCTTTTGTTAAACTGATAGATAATATATATAGTGTAACTCAGAAAGCTTAATTTAAGCAAATTTGCACAGAGCAAGTCATGTTCCACCGTGAGCATTAATAAATATTTAAGCAATAGGACGAGGTTTCTCAAAATACTCTAGGTTCTTGCATGCAGAAAATTAAATTATTTGTATTTTTAGATATTTTTGAGCAAAAATTAATAAGAATGCAAGAGCCTAAGATCTCTTTTGCTTTTAAAGTAATTTGATAAATTAGATATTTGTGTTCCTGAAATTATTATTTTTTATGAAGAATTAGTGAATTTTTTAATCAAATCTCAAATATTATATAATTGATTTAAAAGAGAAAAAGTATATAATCTTTGTGTGGAAAGTGATATATTGGTAATAAATTATGATGTGGTTATTAATTGCGATTGGTTTAACCGTTGCGGTTCTTATTATAGGGGTAGTATCGATGGCTATCGAAGGAAAGTTTGATAAGAAATTTAGTTCAAAGTTAATGACTTTAAGGGTTTTTTTTCAGGCAGTTGCTATATTTTTATTGATTATAATGTATTTTTATAAAGTTAATTTATAAATGTCTGAAAATAACTCAAAAGCTACTTAATCGATTTCTCTAATTTCTTCACGTAATTCTTCCCATTTGTCTAAAATTTCTTCTAATGTAACTTCTTCGGCTTTTTTTTCTCCATCTTCAAAGTCCTTTAAATCTCTAATCAGTTTCTCTAGCTTTAATAATGAAATTTTTTTTTCATTATACTGATCGCTACAATGTTCTTCGAGTTGTTCGGCAATTTCTTCAATATCACCCCAATGCATTATTATTCCTCCTTAATTTTATGCAAGCCTTATTTATTAACATGTTATCTGATATTTGCTATTATTTTTTACTAAATATTATTAATTCGACAAATTATTGCAAATAGGTGAGTTTATTATGCAACTATTGCCGGAATTAGGCAGGTTTGCTTTCTTTACATTTTGGTGATTTTATAGTATATTAAAATTAAATATTAAGATTTAATTATGTCAATATTACCGATAGTAACGGCACCTGATGAAAGATTAAAGCAGAAATCTCAGCCGGTTTTAGAGTTTACCGATCAAACACGAAAATTTATGGATGATATGCTTAAAACTATGTACCATGAAGACGGTGCAGGGCTTGCAGCAGTACAAGTAGGGGTATTGAAACGTATTTTAGTAATTGATATACAAGATCATGATTCGGTAGCAAGACCAAAAGATTTTTATCCGCTTTTTATAGTGAATCCTGAAATAATAGAAAAAGCAGAAGAGCTAGTTACGGCTAACGAAGGTTGTATCTCATTACCGGAGCAACGTATTGAGGTGGCAAGATCGGAATCTATAAAGATTAGGTATTTAGACTATCATGGTAAATCGCAAGAGCTTAAAGCAAATGATTGGCTTGCAAGAGTTATCCAGCATGAGTATGATCATTTAGAAGGTAAGCTTATGATTGATTATTTAAGTAATTTAAAACGAGATGTAGTACTTCGTAAGCTTAAGAAACTCAAAAATAATATAGTGTGAAAGTAATCTTTATGGGAACGCCTGAATTCGCTGTTCCCGCTCTTAAAAAACTTATAACTCATCACGAAGTTAAAGCTGTTTTTACACAGCAACCTAAAGCTAAGGGCAGAGGACTTAACTTAGCTAAATCTCCAATACATCAATTAGCATTTGAGCATCAAATTCCTGTTTATACTCCTTCTACTCTTCGTAATGATGAAATAATAAATCTAATTAATAAAGTTAATGCTGATATTATAGTTGTTATTGCCTATGGTTTTATTGTGCCGAAAGCTATATTAGAAGCTAAGAAATACGGCTGTCTTAATATCCATCCATCCGATTTGCCTCGTCACAGAGGAGCGGCTCCTCTGCAGCGTACTATTATAGAGGGTGACCGGAAAAGTAGTGTATGTATTATGCGTATGGATACAGGGCTTGATACAGGTGATATATTGATGAAAGAAGATTTTGATTTAGAAGAAAGAACAACATTGGAAGAACTGCATAACAAATGTGCAAATCTCGGAGCGGAGTTATTAATTAAAACACTTGCAAATATCGATAATATAGTACCAATAACACAGCCAAGTGAAGGCGTTACGTATGCTCATAAATTAACTAAAGAAGAAGGAAAAATTAATTGGCATGAATCCGCATATAAAATAGATTGTAAAATAAGAGGCATGAATCCTTGGCCCGGAGCATATTTTAGTTATAATGATAAAATAATTAAAATCCTTGAAGCAGAATATTTAAATGCGGATCATCACTTTACTGCCGGTACCGTTATTAGCGATAAGCTGGAAATAGCTTGTGGAAGCGGTATATTGCGAGTGAAAAAACTTCAGCAAGAGAGTAAAAAAGCTTTGAATATAGAAGAATTTTTACGTGGTACAAATATTTTAAAAGATACAGTATTAAAATAAGAGTATCATTATGATGGGTAAAGATAAACAAGCAGTTAGGTTTAATGATAATTGAGACGTTAAGGAGTTTACCTCAAAGCTTGAAAAGAATAGTGATATTTATTCTTTAAAAAGGAAAGTAATTAATATAGTAGATGATGAAGTAGAGGATCAAACTAATCTACTTACGGAAACTCAATTTCTTGTGCAAAAAACTCCACATGGTAAAACATCTCAATATGAAATTAGCGGCTTTATTAACAAAGCCGGCGAACATATAAACGCTCCAAAGTAAATAAAAGAAATTTCAAAATTATACGCTCATGCCGTATTTGCTGATTGAAAAATATTTTAGGTAAATTTGATAAGAACGGTAATTTAAGTATAACTAAAGATTTTGCAATTGATGAAAATCCAGTCTTTAGAAAAGACGGTAAATTATTATGGGTTAAAACTCAAAGCGGTTTGATAAACAGAGAAGGAGAAATGACAGCAGTAAATCATATTTTACAAAAAGGTAGATTTTTGTTTGAAGATTTAGGCGGTAAGGTAGATACAAAATTAGGGACCACCAATCTAAACAAAAAGTCGACAAAGCCTACTTTAAAAAGAGGTTTAAATAACTTTAAGCCCTCTCATAAGAAATAAAATTCAAATTATTTGAAATTAGTGTTTGACAAGCTTTAAAAATATAGATATAAAATCATCACACAAAGTTTGAAACGTAAAACTTTGTAGCTGTTTAAAAAGTTGATAAAGCTAAAAACTAAATACACCGCGATAATAAAAATTTATATCGTGAGTAGATGCTGACAATAATTGTGAAATTAATTCTGTATGCATTGTGTAATCTCAAGTTAAAAGCATAAGTAAATATAATAAGAGCATTTGGTGGATGCCTTGGCACTAGAAGGCGATGAAGGACGTAATACGCTGCGATAAGCTTCGGGGAGTTGCGAATAAACTTTGATCCGAAGATTTCCGAATAGGGAAACCTACCTAATTTATTAGGTATTGTATAGTGAATACATAGCTATATGAGGCAAACCCAGCGAACTGAAATATCTAAATAGCTGGAGGAAAGGACATCAACCGAGACTCCGTTAGTAGTGACGAGCGAACGCGGACCAGGCCAGTGGCTTCAAAAAAATAACTAAAACAACATGGAAAGGTTGACCATAGAGGGTGATAGTCCCGTATAGGTAAAAAGCTTGAAGTCCTTGAGTAAGGCGGGACACGTGAAATCCTGTTTGAACATAGGGGGACCACCCTCTAAGCCTAAGTACTCTCTAGTGACCGATAGTGAACAAGTACCGTGAGGGAAAGGTGAAAAGTACCCCGACAAGGGGAGTGAAATAGTACCTGAAACCAAATGCTTACAAGCAGTCGGAGCAAGCGTATTTATATGTCTTGTGACGGCGTACCTTTTGTATAATGGGTCAGCGACTTAGTTTATCTAGCAAGCTTAAGCCGTTAGGTGTAGGCGTAGCGAAAGCGAGTCTGAATAGGGCGTTTAGTTAGATGAATTAGACCCGAAACCGGGTGATCTAGCCATGGCCAGGTTGAAAGCGGAGTAAAATCCACTGAAGGACCGAACCCACTACTGTTGAAAAAGTAGGGGATGAGCTGTGGTTAGGGGTGAAAGGCCAATCAAACTCGGATATAGCTGGTTCTCCGCGAAATCTATTTAGGTAGAGCGTTATAGCGATTACCATCGAAGGTAGAGCACTGAATGAGCTAGGGGGTCCCACAGACTTACCAAACTCAATCAAACTCCGAATGTCGATGAGTACAGCATAGCAGACAGACTATGGGTGCTAAGGTCCATAGTCGAGAGGGAAAAAGCCCAGACCGCCATCTAAGGTCCCTAAATCATGACTAAGTGTTAAAGGATGTGAGAAGACCAAAACAACTAGGATGTTGGCTTAGAAGCAGCCATCATTTAAAGAAAGCGTAATAGCTCACTAGTCTAAATAAGTTTTCTTGCGCCAACAATGTAACGGGGCTCAAGTCATGTACCGAAGATGCGGGTTTATGCATTTGGCATAAATGGTAGCGGAGCGTTCCGTAAGCCTGCGAAGGTGAACCGTAAGGTTTGCTGGAGGTATCGGAAGTGAGAATGCTGACATAAGTAGCGATAAAGAATGTGAGAAACATTCTCGCCGAAAGTCCAAGGGTTCTTGCGTAAAGTTAATCTGCGCAAGGTTAGTCGGCCCCTAAGATGAGGCTGAAAGGCGTAATCGATGGGAATCAGGTTAATATTCCTGAACCTGAAGGATGTGACGAAAATAGTAAATTGTACAGTCTTATTGGATTGATTGTGCGGTGAATATTTTCCAGGAAATAACACCTTCATTATAGACCGTACCCGAAACCGACACAGGTGGACAGGTAGAGTATACCAAGGCGCTTGAGAGAACGATGCTGAAGGAACTAGGCAAATTGCATCTGTAACTTCGGAAGAAAGATGACCTGTATATGGGCAACCATGTGCAGGTGGCACAAGCTAGGGGGTAGCGACTGTTTATTAAAAACACAGGGCTCTGCAAAGTCAATAGACGATGTATAGGGTCTGACGCCTGCCCAGTGCTGGAAGATTAAAAGGAGGGGTGCAAGCTCTGAATTGAAGTCCCAGTGAACGGCGGCCGTAACTATGACGGTCCTAAGGTAGCGAAATTCCTTGTCGGGTAAGTTCCGACCCGCACGAATGGCGTAACGATTTCCCCACTGTCTCCAGTATCGACTCAGCGAAATTGAATTCTCCGTGAAGATGCGGAGTTCCCGCGGTCAGACGGAAAGACCCCGTGAACCTTTACTATAGCTTTGCACTGGTGTTAGGAATCAGATGTGCAGGATAGGTGGGAGACTACGAAGCGAAGGCGTCAGCCTTTGTGGAGTCACCCTTGAGATACCACCCTTTTGGTGCTTGACATCTAACCGAGATCCTTGAATCAGGATCCGAGACAATGCATGGTGGGTAGTTTGACTGGGGCGGTCGCCTCCCAAAGAGTAACGGAGGCGCGCGATGGTTAGCTCAGGTTGGTCGGAAATCAACTTTTAGAGTGCAATGGCATAAGCTAGCCTGACTGCGAGTCTGACAAGACGAGCAGAGACGAAAGTCGGTCATAGTGATCCGGTGGTCCCGAGTGGAAGGGCCATCGCTCAACGAATAAAAGGTACTCCGGGGATAACAGGCTGATGATTTCCAAGCGTCCATAGCGACGAAATCGTTTGGCACCTCGATGTCGGCTCATCACATCCTGGGGCTGGAGAAGGTCCCAAGGGTTCGGCTGTTCGCCGATTAAAGTGGTACGTGAGCTGGGTTTAGAACGTCGTGAGACAGTTCGGTCCCTATCTGCCGTGGGTGTAGGAAGTTTGAGAGGATCTGCCTTTAGTACGAGAGGACCGAGGTGGACGTACCCCTGGTGGACCAGTTGTCGTGCCAACGGCACAGCTGGGTAGCTAAGTACGGAAGGGATAACTGCTGAATGCATCTAAGCAGGAAACCCACCTCAAAACTAGACTTCCCCATTAGAGCCGTGGAAGACCACCACGTTGATAGGTCGGGTGTGGAAGCACAGTAATGTGTGTAGCTAACCGATACTAATAGCTCGATTGATTTACTTTGCTATGAGATTACATATGCATATAGTGTTAATGCTATAAGAGTGTAGTATCTACTCACAAAGTTATCAGGTTAAATAGCTTTATCAACTAATAAAAATGTTATTGCATAACTAATGTTATGCTGTAGCCCTGCCACGATATCTAGCGGAAATTATTTTGCTGAGTATCGTAGTAAAAGTTAAGATATGATGTTGAGAATTTTTTTTGAGTCGTGTAACAACATTAACAGCAAACTATAATACAAATCTATCTTTTTAAAAGTTTGTATTGCTAGCTTGGTGGTTATAGCATGAGTGAAACACACGATCCCATCCCGAACTCGAATGTGAAACCTCATAGCGCTAATGGTACTATGTCATAAGGCATGGGAGAGTAAGTCACTGCCAAGCTTGCAATGCAAATTTTTAATTATCTTTCTTTCTCTTTATGAGAATATTTTATATTCATAATTTTTACCTTGTTCTATATTAGTAATGCTTACGCATTAAAGAATAAACATCAATTTATTTCCATAGGATCGCTAAAATCTAACATAGAAATTAAAAAGCTATTTAAAGAAAAAAATACTGGTCAATTTATTTTAGAGTTACCAAACGTCACAGTAATTAATGAAGGTGGAATTTTAACTCAAGAAGATTATATTCTACAGGATACTCAAACAAGCTTAGGTGATCAACATCGTTTATTAAAAAAATGAGATATTAATACTGAAAATCCTTTATATTTTAATGGAAAATTAGCAGTAATTTTATCTTCTGGTTCTGACAATTGGTATCATTGGCTGCTACAAATTTTGCCTAGATTAATTATATTAAAAGAATCAGCTCTTGAATATGATCGTATCTATATTAATAATTTAAAATATTCATGGCAAATTAAGTCATTAGAAATAGTATTAAATTATTTAAATATACCGGAAGATAAGCTTTTTGTAGTAAATAGTGACTGTATAATTCAAGCTACTAGACTAATTGTTCCATCTGTACCGTTTATTCCGGTAAAAGGTATACCTTTGCCTTTATGGTTAACAAAAAATTTAAGAAATATTTTTATTAAAGATAATAGTAAAGCATACGATAAAATATATATTTCTCGTAAATAGCTTCTACCCGAAAAATAGTTAATGAAGAGGAATTAATAGAAAAAATTGAGAGATCCGGTTTGAAAGTAATATATCTAGAGCTATCCTTCCTGTATGAACAGGCCCAGCTTTTTAATAAAGCAAAAATAATAGTTGGATCGCACGGATCAGGATTTGCTAACTTTATTTTTGCGGCTCCAAAATGCAAAGTAGTAGAGATTGATCACGGTACAACTCCCTCTAGAAGTTTTTATAAAAGAATGGCAAATTATATGTCATGCGATTATTATCCTTTTTATGTAAATCATCAGACAACAGAAGAGCATTTAGAAGACTATATAAAGATCAATATTGATGAATTTATTAAGTTTCTTAGAGGTCATCTGTAAATAAATTTTAATTAGTAATTAAAGAGCTTTTTTAGCGAAAATTGAAGTTAATTCTTAAAATCATTATTTAATAAATAAGATTCGCTATTCATTTCATTTAGTCTTGAAATAGTGCGTTTAAATTCTGCGGCTCGTGCTGAACCTTGATATATTTTATTTGGGTTATCTTCTAGGCTCATAAATAAGAGTATTTTATAGAAATAGGCATTATCGATAAAGTTGATAAATCTAACGGCTGTATTTGTATCGTTAGCATCGATAGTATGAACGTTCCCCACTATAATAACGTTGAAATTTTGGCAAATATTAACATAATCGATATAGCTTAAGCCTCTTGTAAATAATTCATTATAATCTGTTACTAATATTCTTTTATGCACTTTTTGAAAGGATATTTCTCTACCTAGAACCTGTATATTTTGAGGAGCAAGATTATTATCACTAATATCCGTGATAATTTTTTCAAGTTTGTTTTGGTTTTCTAAAGTTAAAGGATAAATTATCCTTGCCTCTTTAACTCTTAACGCTTTATCAAATCGATAATCATGTTGATTATCTAGATATTTAACATAAAATGTATTATTGATTATCTTTATAAAAGGTAAGAAAGATTCTCGTTGTAATCCGTCTTTGTACAGATTATTGGGACTCGTGTTAGAAGTTATAAAAATAAAAATATTTTGTTTTATTAATTCATTAAATAATCTACCGATTATCATTGCATCAGTAATATCTTTAATTTCAAACTCATCTATACATAACACTTTAGTTTGTTTAGTATAGTTTTTAGCAATTTTAGGGATGATATCTTTCTGATTTGCTGTTTGTAATTTATGCATAGATTTATGAATTTCCTGCATAAAGTTCTGATAATGTATTATTATTTTAGGTGTGGTTAATTCTTCACAAAAAGAATTCATGAGCATAGTTTTACCGCTGCCCACCGGACCGTATAAATAAATTCCGCTTTCTAAGTTGTTTTGATTAAAGAATTTGAATAAACTTTTAGGCTTATTAAGTGCTGCTGCCAGCTGTTTTAATTCTTCTCGTAAAGCAGTTTGTTTTGAATCGCGTATTAATGAAGTAGAGGATTTAATCATCCAAAATATTTTTTATCTAGTTTGTTATAGGTTTTTTCTAAAATGTCGTTCCTAGCTAAAAGCAGGAAGGCTTTGTTGCGTGGATCAATTTCACCTCCGTCATCCCGTGGTTTGACCACGGGATCCAGTGCAAAATGCTAACCTTTAGCATTTTTTGTTATTTTTGCTAGATTGCCACGCTCCTTTTAGTTGCTCGCAATGACGGTTGTGATTATCATTTCCTACATAAAAGCGTTGCATCGCCGTAGCTAAAAAAACGCATTGCTTCTTTTATAGCATATTTATATAATTCATGCATCTCTTTAAATCCGGCAAAAGCACATATAAGTATAAATAAAGTAGATTTAGGAAAATGGAAATTAGTAAGTAGCATATCGGCTGTTTGAAATTTAAAACCTGGGGTTATGAAAATATCGGTTTTAAAGCTACCTGCTTTTACGATGCCGTTATTGCAAGAACTCTCAAGTGTTCTAAGTGTTGTAGTGCCGACTGCGATAATACGTTTCCCTTCTTGCTTTGCTTTATTGATAATTTCAGCAGTGTCAGGAGTAATAGAGCAATATTCGGTATGCATTTTATGTTCATGAATATTTTCGGTTTTTACAGGTAAAAAAGTTCCAGCTCCCACATGTAATGTTAAAAATGTAGTTTGTATGCCTTCTGCCTTAAGCTTATCAAGTATATCCTTTGTAAAATGCAAGCCTGCTGTCGGTGCTGCAACTGAACCTTCTATTTGGCTATAGACAGTTTGATAGCGGTCGTTGTCGTTTTGAGTGTTTGTCATCCTGTGGTTTGACCACGGTATCCAGTCATTATTTAAATATTTTTTGGATCCCGTGGTCGTAGCCACGGGATGACATAATGAGTGTGAACGCCTAATATAAACCGGTAGCGGCATCTCACCGTATTTATTTAAGAACTCGAATACAGAAATATCATTAAGCTCAAATTTTACTTTAATCTCACCCATTGCAAGTTTTTCGGTAATAATTACCTTATGATTATCAAAATAAAATTCATCATTTACATGAAGCTTTCGAGCTGGTTTAGCAAAAGCCGACCAACTATCATCTGATAATTTTTGATTCAAATTTATTGTAATATTTTTCCCCAAATTTAACTTTGCTTTTATTACCTTACTATTATTAAAGACTAATAAGTCCCCTTCTTTTAAGTAATCTATTATGTTGTAGAATTTGGTTTTAATAGGCGGCGTAACAGCAATTAGTAAATCTGAGTTATCACGTTCACTAGATGGATATTGTGCGATCAGTTCGCTTGGTAAATCAAAGTCAAAATCAGATAGTTTCATTGTTTAAATATTAGTGGCTAAAAAAGTGATTATAACAGCATATGATAATATTTAATATAATATTTTAGTTTATTGATTGCTTACTAATAAATCAACCATTTGTTGATAAAATGATTTTTTTCTGTACTATACAAAATACTATCAATTGAATCATTAAGGGACATACTTGATAATCGATGATATAATTAGAAATAAATTTCATGAGATATTAAGTAGTAAAGATATAGAAGAAAATATGGGATTTAATAATATATATAAAATAAAAAGATATGAATTTTTTAGAGAAAGTTTTGTCAAAGAATTCAAAGCTTTGATTGAAGATCCAAATACAAATATTTCTAGTGTGTACAATATGGCATACTGCACTGTAGATAAAATAGCAAGATCTCCTGACACTGCTGAAATTATCAATAAAGCAATTTGTCAAGGTGATTATGATTTAGTGTATAGTATGTTAACCGCTTTAAATATTGATCCAAATACAGAAGTATATACATTGGAAGGTGAGGCTAAATCTTTTTTATATTTTGCGTGTCATAATAATCAGAAAGGGATAGTAAGGCTTCTACTTGCAAAAGGTGCAAATATAATCCTTGACCACAACAGCGGTATGACCGTTTTTCACACTGTCCTAACAGCTCAACATTGTGATATGGCAGCATTTCTAATTGAAAATGGTGCGGATCCTAATTATGTAACAGGTGACAATATGACTTATTTAGAAATATGTACGTTCCTATACCTAAATATAGCCATGGTAACTAAATTGCTCGCTTTGGTGCTAATCGGATATACTCGATCCTGACGGTCAAATGGTCCGTGACAAGGAAGCAATTTATGAACCTCTGAAAGCTCTTTTAACGCTTGAATCCACATTGCGTAAGAATGATTACAAGAAAATTAAGGCTATTGACAAGAAAGATTTAGCTGCGAGTTTGAATTCGGATGATTCTATCAAACAACCATTAATAGAATTAGTAGGAAAGATAGCTAAATTGATACCGCCTTTAGAGTTTTTATGCATTTTAAAAATTGAAGATATTATTGATAGTAACACTACAGATAAGATAGAATTACCTGAGAGTACAATAAAAGCGATGACAGAGCACGGACTACTTTAAGTTGAAGTAACAGGAGAAATAGTTGCTCATAATGATTTAGTTTAAAGGTTGAGGCTGGTTTTATGTCATTCCTGCGAGAGCAGGAATGACATAAAACATGGGTAATACCTCCTCACACTATTAATCCTTTAACTTGAGAGTTCCATAATTTTTGATATAGCTTACTATTTTTTAGTAATTCTGAATGGTTACCGTCATCGATTATACTTCCCTTTTCAAAAACTAAAATTCTATCCATATTGAGTAAAGTAGATAATCTGTGGGCAATGACTATCACGGTTTTATTTTGCATTAAATAATCCATTGACTCTTGAATCAGGCTTTCCGTCTCGCTATCTAAGCTACTTGTTGCTTCATCGAGAATTAAAATAGGAGCATTTTTTAAGATGGCTCTTGCTATGATAATTCTTTGACGCTGACCGCCTGATAAGTTATTCCCCCGTTCACCGCACATAGTATCGTAACCGTCCGGTAGATTATCGATAACATCATGAATATGTGCAGCTTTTGCTGCTTCTATAACCTCCTCAAGAGTAGCTTCTTTTTGCCCGTATCTGATATTGTCCAAAATGGTACGATGAAAAAGCACCGGTTCTTGAGGTATAAGGCTAATGGCTTTTCTTAAAGAATCTTGAGTTACGTTTTTAATATTTTGATTATCTATTAAAATCATTCCTTCTTCTATATCATGTAACCTAGTGAGTAAACTAATAAAAGTGGTTTTCCCTGAACCTGAAAATCCAACTAGTCCTACTTTTTGTTTACTCGGTATTAATACCGATTTATTATAAAATAGATTGTTATTATGATGATAATTAAATGTAACATTTCTAAATTCAATAACCCCTTCTTTGATATCTAATGGAGTAGCGTTTGCAATATCAGTTATAATATGTGGTGCCATTAAAGATAAGCCTTGATTAAATGCCCCGACCTGCTCGAACATATCACCGATTTCTTGCGTTAAATCCCAAATATCGTCTGCTACATTTATACATAATGTTAGCACTAATACGCAATCACCTATGCTTATAGATAATTCGCTACGAAGTTTAGATAAATAATAAATCATTATAAAAATCATTATTGAACAAGAAGTCCCAAGAGCATAACGCAATTTGAACATAAAGAATTGCATAGTCTGCTCATCGGCTACGGCATTTTCTACTCTTGTTTCGAGATGTTGACGTTCAAATTTATGGGCTGTAAACATTCTAACCGCATTAATGTTGCTAATTGCATCTACGATACTACCGGCAACAAAAGATTGGCTTCTAGCATAATTTAATGAGTATTTATTGATTTTATCAGAGAAAAGAACACTAAGTCCTAAAAAAACCGTAATCCATAAAATAAATATCGTAGCAAAAACGTAATGTACCGAATATAAAGCAATGAATGCAAATACAATAATAGCGAGTTTACGAAGAATTTTTTCACCCAATATTGAAATAATCATCTCAAACGATCTTGCCGTTTCGGTAATACGATTGCTAATATGTCCTGCTAGATTATCCTGAAAGAATTTATGGCTATGATATTGGGTATAATTATAAAGTTCATTTAGTATTTTCCCTTTTATTACGGGCATAGTCTTGAGATACAAATAATCATATGAACGATATGCTATATTAATACTCTCCCACCAAAGAGCATAAAATACTGCCCAGTAAATCATGGAAGATAAAAGATTATTAGCGTTCTTATCGCTGAAAGATTCTATTAAATCAATGATTTTCTGAAGTAATATACTATCAATCGCCGGAATCATACCGAGTAAAATACAAATTACAGTCAATAAAGTCATTTTAACTTTATCGAATTTTAAAAAATAAATACTTAAGCTAAATGTTGATTTAGATAAAGTAGGGTATTTTATCACGATAATGTACCTCGATTTTAAAATAATATATTAATTCGTGTTATTTTGGAGCATATTTTAATTTAATTATTTTAAAATTTACCTAAAAATATTAAATCTGTGGAAAAATAATAAACAAGCCTTGCTTCTTACCTTAAATAATGCTACAAAATTCAGACAATAACTTCAACATCATTAGAAATGCAAGAAAAAGAATTATCTAATAATTTTTTAGAAGAACAAGAAAAGTCTAAGGAAGACGATTCTCCGTTCTTTGATGTAAAATATATTTGTCAAGCAAGTTTATTAATTACGGATTCTATCCGAAAAGGGTATGATGTAACGCAATTGCCCAATGGTGATATTAATGTTACAGAAGTAAGAATAGTAAATGTTCATTATAATTGGAACTCCGAAAAAGGAAAATTTGTTAAAACTAATCAGATAGAATTTAATAATAGCAAAGGTGGATGATTAAATCAAATACTGTATACTCGTTTAATTTGAAAATTGGCTACGTCGTCGTCCTATAAGTACTGTGGTACTCACGTATTAAGTATATGTTATTACACTGGGAGTATATTGTTATTGTCACAAAGCTTATTATCTTAAAACAGCAGCTTAAATATGGAATTTGATCAAGGATTATTATCAAGGATTCAATTTGCTTTTACCATAAGTTTTCATATAATATTCCCTGCTTTTACTATAGGGCTTGCAAGCTTTTTAGCGGTAATTGAAGGGTTATGGTTGAAAACAAAAAAGCCGGTTTATCAAGAACTATACAAATTTTGGGTGAAGATTTTTGCCGTTACTTTCGGTATGGGAGTAGTTTCGGGTGTTGTAATGTCTTATCAATTTGGTACTAACTGGTCGAATTTTTCAGATAAGGTTGGAAATGTCCTTGGTCCGCTTCTCGGTTTTGAAGTATTTACTGCCTTTTTCCTCGAATCTTCTTTTTTAGGTATAATGTTATTCGGCTTTAATAAAGTCAGTAAAAAAGTACATTTTATTTCTACGTTAATAGTTGCTGTTGGTACTGTAATCTCAGCTTTTTGGATACTTGCAGCTAGTAGCTGGATGCATACGCCTGCTGGTTTTGAACTGCGAGGCGAAGGATTCTTTTATCCTTTAAATTGGCTAGAAATTATCTTTAACCCTTCTTTCCCATATCGCTTTTTCCATATGATTACGGCGGCGTATTTAACTACTTCTTTTGTTATTGGTGGTGTAGCTAGCTTTTATTTACTAAATAATCGTTATAAAGAGCATGCTAAAATTATGCTTTTTATGGCGGTGTTAATGGCGTTAATCGTTGCACCTATTCAAATAGTTATTGGTGATCTGCATGGTTTAAATACTCTTAAATATCAGCCGGTCAAGGTCTCGGCTATGGAAGGTATTTGGAATACAGAAAAAGGAGCAGCTTTTAATCTTATCGGCTTTCCTGACGGGGAAGAAGAAAAAACAAAATATGCTGTAGAAATACCTTATGCTAGTAGTTTAATCTTAACGCATAGTTTAGATGGTGAAGTGAAAGGATTAAAAGAATGGACACAAGAAGAGCGTCCGCCGGTTGCAGTAGTATTTTTTAGCTTTCGTATTATGGTAGGAATTGGTTGCTTAATGGTATTTATAGGTATTGTGGGGTTATATCTTTACTTGAAGAAAAGATTATATACTACGCATTGGTTTCAATATTGGTATATATTAATGTCACCTTCAGGTTTTATTGCAGTACTTGCCGGTTGGTTCGTAACCGAGGTAGGTAGACAACCTTATATAGTATATAATATTTTAAAAACTGTGGATACGGTATCACCGGTACTCGGCAAATATGTATTTATTTCTCTAATTGCTTTTATAGTAGTGTATGTGATCATTTTCGGAGCGGGTATATATTATATAATGCATTTGATAAAGAAAGGTATAGAAGTGATAGATAATAAAGAAATGTACGGAGAGAGTGGTTTGAATAACCCATTATTCGAGAAGTAATAAGCTTATGTTAAATTTTGCACCTTATATAGATTTACCGCTTGTTTGGGGTGGGCTTATAGCTACCGCTATTTGTTTATATGTTTTATTAGACGGTTTTGATTTAGGAGTAGGAATCTTATTTCCGTTTGCACCTACCGATGATTGCCGTCATAAAATGATCAATTCTATTGCTCCTTTTTGGGACGGTAACGAAACTTGGTTAGTACTTGGCGGCGGTGGTTTATTTGCGGCTTTCCCGTTGGGATATTCGCTATTAATGCCGGCTTTATATATTCCTATTATATTGATGTTACTCGGTCTAATATTTCGTGGTGTAGCTTTTGAATTCCGTTTTAAGGCTCATATAGGTCATCGTTATATTTGGGACTACGCTTTTCATTTCGGTTCTATGCTTACTGTTTTTTGTCAAGGTTTAATGCTTGGTACGTTTGTCCAAGGAATAGAGATAGAAGGACGAGAATTTGCAGGAGGGAGCTTTGATTTTCTTACTCCCTTTTCCATTATGACGGGGATAGCATTAATATTCGGTTATGCACTCTTGGGTGCTACTTGGCTTATTCTGAAAACAGAAAAGACAACACAAGATTGGGCTTATAAATCTGCTTTATATATTTTATTTTACGTTGCACTTTTTATGGGGCTTGTAAGCTTATGGGTTCCTTTCTTAAATAACCACATAAATCATCGTTGGTTTAGTGTACCTAATATTTACTATTTATCTATTGTACCTATTGTAACTGCTTTAATATTTATCAAGTTAATTAAAGCCGTTAAGCAGAAAAAAGAAGTAAAGCCGTTTATTTATACGATCTTGTTATTTTTATTAGGATATTTAGGCCTCGCGATAAGCATATGGCCATATATCGTTCCTTATAAAGTTACGCTTGAAACTGCAGCAGCAGCATCGGAGTCACAGTCTTTACTGTTGATAGGGGCTGGGATATTCCTACCTGTCATACTTGGCTACACATTCTATTGTTATTATATATTCCGTGGCAAATCATCTCATCATCCGATATATTAAAAAATTTAAAAAAATAACCTCTTGTCTCAAAGGGTGGCAATGGTTTATTATCCTATGGCTTAGCGGATTATTATCCACATTACTTTTAACTTATGTAGTTAAGCTGGTGTTTAGGGTGATAGTAGGAATATAACCTTGACAAAACGTACTGTTTATAGTACGTTATTAATATTAAGTCTCACTAACTATAAGGAAAAAATAATGGAAATATATAATACAAGCGAAGCAAGAAGTAAGCTTTATAAACTTATAGATTATGTTTCTGATGTACACAAACCTGTTTATATTAAAGGTAAAAGAAATAATGTAGTTATAATTTCAGAAGAAGATTATCGTAATATGGAAGAAACTTTATATTTATTATCTATTCCAAATATGCATAAGTCTATAATTGAAGGACGAGCAGAGCCTATAGCAAAGTGTAGCGATAAATTAAATTGGTAATTTTTTATAAATGTATATAATTCGTTATACTATACAAGCACAAAACGATGCTAAGAAAATAGTGCAAGCCGGTTTAAAGAATAAAGTAGAAGTTTTATTAAACATAGTTAGTACTGATCCGTGGAAAATTTACCCTCCATATGAAAAGCTCGTTGGTGACTTTAGCGGTTGCTATTCAAGAAGAATTAATATTCAACATAGGTTGGTTTATGAAGTTTATAAACAAGAAAAAGTTGTAAAAATTCTTAGAATGTATACGCATTATGAATAAGTCATTAACTGAAAAAATCTCAGCATTTATTATTACCAAAAATGAATCCACAAGGGTAGCACGAGCTATAAATAGTGTAAAAAATATTACTGATGAGGTGATAGTAGTCGATAGTGAAAGTACTGATGATACGGTAGCAATAGCTGAAAAATTAGGAGCAAAGGTAGTAATAAAACCGTGGCTTGGTTATGTAGGACAGAAATCTTTCGCCGAAAGCCTTTGCGTAAATGATTGGGTTCTTAATATTGATGCCGATGAGGAGTTGTCTAAAGAGTTACAAGACGAAATAGAGTATATTTTTGCCTCTCATAATCAAGATCGTTATTTAGCTTATCAAATAAAGCTGTTAATAATGCATCGTAATGACCAAAAGCCACGAATGTTTGCTCCATTTAATAAATGTACTCGGTTGTATAATAAAAAATTTGCAAGCTTTGCAAATACCGTAAATAGTACTACTCATGATTCGGTAATATTTAATAAAGATGTTGATTTTGCAGGTAAAATTTATCTATTAAATGAAGCTGCTTATCATTATTCGGGTACTTCAATTGAGCAGTTGGTCACTAAAGCAAATTTTTATTCTAACGAGCAAGCAAAAGATTTAGTTAAGCAAGGAAAAAAGCTTTCAAATTTTCGTTTAACAACAGAAATGATATGGTGGTTTTTTAAAGCGTTTTTTATCAGACGCTATTTTGTATTTGGTTTTGACGGTTTTGTAGATTCAATAATTTTTGCTTTTGCAAGATTTCTAAGGCTTACGAAGTTAAGAGAGTCATCGCTTAAATCAAAAAACGTCATTGCAAGCGACTATAAGGAGCGTGGCAATCTCATGAAGTAATATAAAATTCCTGAGATTGCCACGTCGATGCTATGCATCTCCGCGCAATGACTATTTAGAAAATAAAAGATAAATTATGAAAGAAAATTTTAATGTTAGTAAATTAAAAAACGGTTTGACAATTTTAACATATAATATGCCTTATGTTAATTCGGTAGCAATGAATTTAATTGCTAAAGTTGGAGCACGTTATGAGAATGCAGAAGAGGATGGCATATCTCACTTTCTTGAGCATATGGCTTTTAAAGGTACAAAAACTAGAACGGCAAAACAGATAGCGGAAGCGTTTGACTCTATAGGTGGACATTTTAATGCCTATACCGGTCATGAGAATACGGTATATTATGCACGAGTCTTGTCTGAAAATTGTGATAAAGCACTTAATATACTTGCCGATATAATTCAAAATTCTATTTTTGCTGATGAGGAAATAGCTAAGGAATATCAGGTGATCATGCAGGAAATTGCTCATCATCAGGATAATCCAGATGACCTAGTATATGAGAAATTTTATAATAAAGTTTATAGAGAACAACCGTTGGGTAAGTCAATCTTAGGTACTGCTAAAACCCTTGCAACTTTTACGAAAGAACATTTTTTTAATTTTATAGATAAACATTATAATGCTGACAATCTCTATTTATCAATTGCCGGTAATATTGATCATGATAAAATAGTAATTATAGCGGAACAGTTATTTTCTTCTTTGAAGCAAGGAGTAAAAAGTAGCTTTATTCCGGCAAAATATATAGGCGGAAAGGGCTTTATTAATAAGGAGTTAGAGCAAACTAGTTTAGTGCTAGGGTTTGAAGGTACATCATATATTAATTTAGAAAAGCTTTACCAAACCCATCTACTTTCTATAATATTCGGTGGCGGTATGTCATCGCGTTTATTTCAAAGTATTCGTGAGAAATTAGGTTTAGCATATGCAGTAGGTAGTTATAATAGTGCTTATTTTGATAGTGGAGTGTTTACAATTTATGCATCCACTGCACATGATAAATTAGAATTATTATATAGAGAGATTAAAAACGAAATAATAAAAATGACTGAACAAGTAAGCACAGAAGAGATTCTTAGAGCTCAAACACAACTACGTAGTAATTTACAAATGGCTCAAGAGAAAAATACCTATAAGTCAGAAGAAATAGGTAAAAATTATTCTGTTTTCGGTGAATATATTTCTCCTGAAGAGATTATGGAAATTATCATGAGTATAAAAGCTGATGATATTATTAATACGGCAAATAAAATATTTAGTGGTACTACTACGTCGGCAATTATCGGTCCGAATGATCTTCAGGGATTTTAATGATATGCTTGTGTGGATACCAGAGTCGTCATTGCGAACGGCCGTAGGCTGCGTAGCAATCTCATGAAATAATA